>JAFSTS010000039.1 GCA_017445685.1 Clostridia bacterium
CAATCTGGCAGAGGGAGATAGAAACTATACTACCAAAGATTCTTACATGGTAGCAGATGTTGACACAAACTATCTTCCCGCAGAGCTGAAGCCTGTTTCATGTGCATTCAATGGAAATACTAATTTCTATAATGCGAATCTTGCAGCAGGTTCAACAGACGGTCCTATTGATCAGGCAACCGGCGGTCAGACCGCAGCGGATGCAGCAGGCTTTGTAGCGTTTGATCTTTACATTAAGTCCGGTTTTGCTCAGGAGCAGAATTTGTATTTCAATCAGTCCGAGTTTAAGTATAACGAGAACAACAGCAAGGGCACTCCTGACAAACATGCGATCTCTGCTCTCAGAGTTGCATTTGCAAACTATGGCAACGCAACTGATGCCGCAGCAGCAAAAGCACTCAGCTCTTTTGTAGACGCTGTAGTTTATGAGCCGGCTTCAACTGTTGCTTCAGACGGCAGCACAAAATCAGCTGGAACCACTTACTATGTAAACGGCGTTGGCACAGGCCTTACCAAAGAAGCTAAAACATTTGCTTCTTCCAACTCTGTTATAGTTGCATCAGGCGCAAGAGAAGTAGCTGACAGCGATGCCAACAATCAGTATATTACTGTACAGCCCGGCATCAATAAGTTCAGAGTTTACATCTGGGTTGAAGGCAATGATATCGATTGTATCGATGATATCGCTTCCGATGAACTCAGCGCAACATTCCGTTTCCTTACAACGGTTGACGCAACTCCTCAGATTCCGTAATAAAATATAACATTACGATTTTCTGATTTTCCGCAAAGCCTCTGCCACGAGGCGTGAGGCTTTGCAGAGCCGAAAAGCTCAAAAAACAAACAAAAACATTAAAAATCTTATTCTAACTCATTTTTTTAGATGTTCAGTGTGCAATAAATTCTTGAGAGAAGGGATCGGCTGAGATGCCGGTTTCTGCGGCGGGGATGAACGAAGGGGTTCGGCGGAGCAACCTATGATACCCCGGGTTCATAAGTACTTTTCTTGAGTCCGATAAAAGAATATTACACACAGAATATACATTCAAAGCGATGCGTTTGGCGGCGCGTTAACGGTCGCCAAGGCAATCGAAATCTTAATGGAGGTAAAAGACATGAAAAAGACAGTTAAAAAACGTGCCTTTATTTCAGCTATTGCTATGCTCATCGTTTCTGCCATCGCTCTTACGTCTTCGACATTTGCATGGTTCTCAATGAGCAAAAAAGCTGAAATTGAGCAAATGGATCTGACTGTTACTTCTCCCGAAGGTATTTTGATTTCGGCAAATGCTAAGGCTTGGACATCAACCCTTACTCCGGAACAGATCTTCCCCGACGGAACAACACAGGACAGAATGAACGCTTATGACGGAAATATCAATTTCCTTCCCACAGATCTTAAACCTGTTTCCTGCTCATTCAGAGTAGTAACAGGCGATCTGCCGAGATTCCTTACAACAGCCCTTAATGACCAGGGTCAGGGAACAATCTCAATAATCAACCAGAGCACAACAACTGCTGACGCAGCCGGTTTTGTTGCTTTTGACCTGTTTGTAAAACTTGCTGAGAGCAAGACGGTTTATTTTGATGAATCAGTATTTACAGACACAAGCGGTCAGAAAACTTTAACATCACTTCGCGTTGCTTTCCAGAACATTGGTAACTTTACTATCAATACTGACGCTAACACAATTACTGCTGCCAGAGGTATGGGAACAACAAAGATGCTTGAAGTTGACGCAATCAACCGTTCTGATGACGCACTTGGCGCCGGAAGAACAGCCGGTAAAGTTCAGACACAGTATCTTACATCAGCCGGTGCTGCTACAGTAAACAGCGACTCTGTATTCGCACTTGGTGACGCCACTGCAGCTTCTCTTGTAACAGGCGACCAGAGCAAAGATGCAAAATCATTAGAACTTAACGCCGGTATCACAAAGCTCAGAATCTATATCTGGATCGAAGGTCAGGATATTGACTGCCGTAACTCAATCGGCGGTGCTGAACTCGGCGTAGCTTTGAAATTCACAATCGACTAATATTCAGTTTGATTGTACTTTGTGTTTAATTTAAACTTATTTTTGCCTGAATAGTTGCTCTGTTTAGGCAAATACCTCGCCGCAGGGAGCGGTATAATCGGAATACCGCTCCCGCGCACAAAGCTCTGTAAGGGCGATTTAAAAGTATAGCGATATACTTTTAAATGACTTTTACAGTCAAGCATAATACATATAAAAGGTGGAAGTTGAGATGGAAAAAGGTAAAAGCATTTTAGGGGTCGTATCAGACGTATTGTTGGTTATTCTTATTATAATAGCTATTTCAATAACTGTTATGACCTTCACATCAAAGAGCTCTGAAACAGGAATCGGCAATATCCTCGGATATACCCCGTTCTCCGTTCAGACTGATTCAATGAGCCCGACTATCAAGCAGGGTGACCTCATCATATCCAAAGAGGTTAAAAAGGCTGCTGAAGAAGTCAAAATCGGTGACGTTATTACGTTCTATACACTTATGACTGACGAAGCGGGCAATAACGTCAGAGGATTCAACACGCATAGAATTCTCGAAGTAGAATATTTTGAAGACGGTTCGGTTTACTACTATGTTACAAAGGGTGACGCCGTACATTCAGAAGATAGTCAGAAGGTTTATCCTGATGATATAGTTGCAAAGCAGATAGGCGCAACGGTTGACAAAAACGGAGAACCTGTCAAAGGTCTGACAATAAGCGGATTCGGTAAAGCTCTTGACTTCTTACAGAGTCAGGTGGGCTTCATGGTCTGCATCATCATTCCGTTGGCTCTGTTCTTCATCTGGCAGGTTTACAGACTTATCGGTATGTTTATGACCGTTAAATCACAGAAGCTTGAGGATGACGTTAAACGTCAGGCGATTGAAGAGTATCTTGCTGAGCAGAAATCGGCAAAAGACGGCGATTCTGATTCAAACGATCAGAATACTTAAAACTCAACATTTCACCAATAACCATATATTTATCATTTTAAGAGGGTGACAAAATGACAGTAACAGCATTTATTTCGGAATTTTTAAATCAGTTTTTCATAAAGGGATTTTTCGGCATATTCAAGGGTATAGGCCTTGGCATTGCGAATATGTTCAATATACCCAAGTATATAGAGATATTCAAGGCTAACTCTCCCAACTTTAAAGCAACAGACTGGATAATCGCTATCCTCACCGTTATTGCTACACTTGCTATATTAGCCGTAATAATCATTCTTATCAGCATTCTTGTTAAAAAATATCTCAGAGTCCGCAAAACTCTTGTTGATCAGGAAGAGCTTCTTAACGAAGTCAGCAACCTCAACCGTGAGATTATCAAGCTTTCATCGGAGAAAGAAAGAATTCTTGCCATGAAAGTTTCCCAGCTTGGTCTTAAACCCGGCGAAAGCCCCTTTGTTGAAAATGCAGAAACAGATGAAGAAAACAAAGAGGAAGGCGACGAAACAGACAAATCAGCCGAAGATTACAGCCGTTTCTACAAATGTACACAGGTTGACCTTGAAATCGGCGATTATGTTCCTCCGGAGTTTGATAATGAAATCACTCTTCCCGAAATTTGCGACAGATTCCGTAACTTTGCTTGTTCACAGTTAGGTCTCTTCTATGAGCCGAAGCTCATCAAACTTTTCGTTTCAGCATTTGCCACTACAAGGCTTATCATCCTTCAGGGTATTTCAGGTACAGGTAAAACTTCACTTGCTTACGCCTGGGGTAAATTCCTCAGAAACCCTGCAACGATCGCATCAGTTCAGCCTTCATGGCGTGACCGTACCGAAATTTTCGGTTACTTCAATGAATTCACAAAGCGTTTCAACGAAACAGAAGTTCTCAAAAAGATGTATGAAGCAACATACAAAGAAGAAATCTTCATCACCGTTCTTGACGAAATGAACATCGCCCGTGTTGAGTATTACTTCGCTGAGCTTCTTTCAATCCTTGAAATGCCGACCAGAGAAGAGTGGGTTGTATCACTCGTTCCCAGCGTTTGGCCTACAGACCCGAAACACCTGTTTGACGGCAAACTTAAGCTCCCCGAAAACATGTGGTACATCGGCACAATCAATAACGACGACTCGACATTCGCCGTATCGGATAAGGTTTACGACCGTGCTATTCCGATCGACATCAACAGCAAAGGTAAAGCATTTGACGCTCCTTATACAGAGTGGCTGCCTCTGAGCTACAAACACCTTGAAAGCATGTTCAGAGATTGCCAGGAAATCCACAAGGTTTCAGAAGAAAATCTTCGCAAACTCGAAGAACTTGACGATTATGTTATCGAACATTTCCGTCTTGCTTTCGGTAACCGTATTGTTAAGCAGCTTAAGGAATTCGTTCCCGCTTATGTCGGCTGCGGCGGCACGGAAATCGACGGTATTGACTTCGTTCTCTGCCATAAGATTCTTCGTAAATTTGAAAGCTTGAACCTTTCATTCATCCGTGATGAAATCGACGGACTTATTACATATCTTAACAAGCATTTCGGCAAATCAAACATGATGGAATCAAAAGAGTATCTCTTAAGACTTCAGAAGCTCATGTAATTGTTATAAACCCGATAAATTATTCATACAAAGGGGCATAAGGCGCAGATGGATAAATCGTATCTTGAATTATATTTGGAGTATAAAGACAATATGGCAGCCCTCACAACTGACAACCAGTTTTATGAAAATATGGCTGACATAATTGACAGGGGCAAAACAAGCTACTCTCTTTTCAACCGTTTCTTTGAAAAGAAAATCGACCTCACTTGGGTTGAGGAAATTGAAGCCTGTATTATACCGCTTGATAATATTATCCGTGTTCCCCGTAAGTTTATTGTTCAGGAAGAGGAAATCGTTCCTATTGAAAGAGCAAAAAAAATTACGGCTGAATCAGTGCGCCATCTTGCCCAGCATACCAACATGATAGCAAAAGTTGAGGGCGACGATGTTACCCCCAACGAAATACTTAACGTTTTCCGTGAAGAAAGCTTTGAAGTTTACGAAAACCGTTTTGTATATACTCTTATGCAGAATCTTATAAGATTTATCGACGTAAGATACAATGTTCTTTTCAGCCTTTCCGATGATGAAAACATGGCTTCACTTAAAATGGAGACCGAATCATACAGAGGCAAAGAAAAGATCACATACAAGCTTGAGGTTTCGGCTCAGTCGGCAGGTAACGACATGGGCGAAGAAGCGATGATCGAAGGCGAGCACGCAAACGCTTTCCAGAGAATTGAGCGTATAAAGAGAATCATTAACGAATACGCTCATTCAGGCTTTATGAAAGAGCTGCAGGGCTGCGTTCCCGTTCGTCCTCCTATCATGAGAACAAACGCGATTCAGAAAAACCCCAACTTCAGAGCGTGTCTTAAACTTTGGCAGTTTATACAGTCATACCGCGATGTCGGTTATGAGATCATCTCAAAAGAATCAAACGAGATGGTAAGCGACGAATACAGACAGGAACTCAACCATCTTATCGCCGCCAACTATATGCTGCTTAAAAACAACACGATTTCAGAGGATTCACTCGGCAAAAAAGCAAAGCAGAGAAAAGTCAAGCCGAAGCTTCTTAAACGCCTCGCGGAAGAACTGGTTATCGACTACGATATGGAAGAAGTTGAGATCAGACGCATCTTTGTTGACGAGGTCAAACGTCTCAGCAAGAAAAAGCTTGCCGGCGAGCAGCGTGTAAAAGAGGCTATCGACCGTGCGCTTGCATCTGAAAACGCAAGAAAGAAAGCGATCGAAGACAGGATCAAGGCAAAGATCGCTCACGAAAAAGAGATGGAGCGCCGCAGAGCTCAGAGAGAAAGAGAAAGAATCGCAAGAGAAAAAGCGAAAGAAAAAGAAAGAATCGCCAAAGAAAAAGCAAGAGCGAAGGCAAAGAAAGAAAGAGAGCTTGCACTTGCCAAAGAAAAAGCGCGTAAAGAAAAAGAGCGCGCAAAACTTGC
>JAFSTS010000040.1 GCA_017445685.1 Clostridia bacterium
ATATTTTTAATATCGGGGTTGTATTTGCAGCTATAGAGAACTTCTTTGACGATCCTGCTCTGCTGAAGCGGATCCTTGCCGGAGTTACAGTGGTTTGTGTCGATGATGACGGCAGGGTTTTGAAGCTGCGTTTTCGCATATGCCTCATAGAGATTGATAAGGTCTTCGTAATGGTAGTTTGGCATCATCTTGCCGTATTTGTCAACTGAGCCTCTCAAAATTGCGTGAGCAAGGTCGTTGCCTTCTGAATGAACTTCCCAGCCTCTATAGATGAACGTGTGCTTGTGCTGAGCGGCAGTAATGGCGTTCATCATCACGGAAAGATCGCCGCTTGTGGGATTTTTCATGCCGACGGGTACAAGTATTCCGCTTGCAGTCAGCCTGTGCTGCTGGTTTTCAACGGAACGGGCGCCGACTGCAACATAAGCGAGAACATCGTCAAGATATCTGTAGTTTTCGGGATAGAGCATTTCGTCGGCACAGGAACAGCCGTATTCGCTCAAGGCTCTCATGTGAAGCTCCCTGATTTGAACTATGCCCTTGAACATATCGGGCTTTTCCTCGGGATCGGGCTGATGAAGCATACCCTTGTAGCCGTCGCCTGTCGTTCTCGGCTTATTGGTATAAATTCTCGGAATGATGAATATCTCGTCCTTGACTTTTTCCTGAACCTTGCAAAGTCTTGAGATATAATCAAGCACGCTGTCCTCTCTGTCCGCAGAACAAGGTCCGATGACAAGTATCAGACGGTCGTCTTTGCCGGTGAAAATGTCGCGGATGATACGGTTTCTCTCCTCAACCGTTTTCTTCATTTCCTCCGTGAGCGGATACATTTCTTTTACTTCTTTTGGAATTGTGAGTTTTCTTTCAAAAATCATTGTGCTACCTCTTTACCTGTCAAACAACGCTCTGCGAGCAGTTGACTGACGCATTTTTTCCTTTATTTCTTCTTCGTTTCCTTTTTCTATCATATCATAAAAAATGTCGAATTCTTTTCTGAACTTGTCCATCTGTTCAAGCAGTTTGTCGCGGTTGAGCAAAAACAGCTCGCTCCACATATTTTCGTTGATCCTGGCGATCCGCGTCAGATCTCTGAATGAGTCGCCCGTATAGTCGACAAGATGTTCGCTTTTTGAACAGGTCATCAGACAAATCGCTATACAGTGGGTAAGCTGAGAAACGAATCCTATCATTTCGTCGTGCGCAAGAGGCGGCAAAGACGATATCCTCTCAAATCCGAGGGTCTGACCGATCGCCTTGCATACTTCAATTGCGTTGACGGTGTTTCTGTCTGTAGGGACGATGATATAGTTTGCCTGGCGGAAGATCCTGCTGTCGGAATTTTCGACTCCGCATACCTCTTTACCTGCCATCGGGTGAGCGGCAATATATTCAACATCCTTTCTTAAAATATTCTGTATGTCGTAAACGACGCAGGCTTTCACGCCTGTGACATCGGTAAGTATCGCGCCGGACTTGAAAAGATGCTGATAATTCTTTATCCAGTCGACAAGAAGATGAGGATAAAGCGCAAAAATCACTATGTCGGCTTTTTGAACAGCTTCCTCATTAACAGAAGTATAGCCGTTTTTGATAAGCCCGTTTTCCAAGGCGAATTTAATGCTTTGTTCGTCGATATCTATCGCTTCAACATCAAATCCTTTCTTGGAAAATCCCATTGCATAGCTTCCGCCGATAAGTCCAAGACCGACTATCAGAATTTTTAAATCTTTGTCAAGCTTCATATTTTTCAAACCTCGCGTTCAATTCTTTCAATCTTTCAAAAAAGTCGGGCATGCTCTTTTTTACACATTCGCATCCGCTGATTATTCCGCCGGTATCTGTCAGCAGCACCGACATCGCCATTGCGATCCTGTGGTCATTGTGGCAGACTATCGGCTCTTTCGGCTTTTTTAGAACAGCCGGCAAAACCTCCACTTCATTTTCTTTTATTATCATTTCAATGCCGAATTTTTCAAGCTCCGTTTTCATGCACCCCAAACGGTCGCTCTCCTTATCTTTAAGGCGTCTTGTGCCGGTAAAGACCGCGCCGTGATTTTTAGCCGCCGCAGCAAAAAGTATCGGTCCGAGATCGGGGCAGTCGGAAATATCGGCTGATATCTTTTCTTTTTTTATTCTATTGAATATCTCTTCAAAAACCCTGTCGCCCTGAAGAGAGTTTTCATCAAGTCCCGTTACTTTCACTTCGTCGGAAAGCGCAGTAAAAAAAGCCGCATTTGAATAGTCGCCCTCAACCGTGTGACTGCCCGGACGGTAATTGCCGTGTTTTACAAGGATCGTATTTTCACTCTGCCAAAAAGCCTCAATGCCGAATTTTTCAAGAGCTGACAAAGTCAGGTCGATATACGGTCTGCTCTCGACGGAATTTTCAAGAATTATTTCGCTGTCGATGTCAAGAAGCGGAAGTGAAAAAAGAAGTCCTGACACAAACTGACTGCTTACTGCTCCGTCAAGTACGAATCTGCCTCCCGTCAGCTTTCCTTCGACCAAAATACTTTCGGCTTTTTTTGTATATTTTACATTGTGCAGCGGCAGAAGCTTTTCGTACTCGCTCATAGGTCTTTGCATAAGTTTGCCCGCGCCGAAAAATTCAGCATGGTTTTCGCTCGTTACGCTGACAGGTATAAGAAACCTCAGCGTGCTTCCGCTTTCGCGGCAATTGAGAAAGACAGGAGAAGTGATTTTTTTTATTCCCCTGATATGTACCGTACTGCCGTCGCGCATAACCTGCGCTCCGAGGGATCTAATGCAGTCTATCGTCGCAAGGATGTCCTCGCCGTATTCGACTCCCGAAACGACGCTTTCACCTTTTGCCAGGGCAGAACATATCAGCATCCTGTGCGCCATGCTTTTTGAAGCGGGCGCTTTTATTTCGCCCTTAGGAGTCGATGGGAAAAATTGAAGATCCATCAGATTTGCTCCTTTAAGTAGTCTATAGCCTCGATATAGCCGTCAGTTCCATGACCTGAAATGGTCTTTACGCAAGCGCTGCGCACAAAGCTGATCTTTCGAAATTCTTCACGCGAATCAACATCGGAAATATGAACCTCAATGCACTTTAATCCAACAGCCTTTATCGCGTCGGGCAAGGC
>JAFSTS010000041.1 GCA_017445685.1 Clostridia bacterium
AAAGTATTCCTGTTCAGGGCCTACGGAAGAACGGACGCATTTTGCCGTGTTGTTTCCAAACAGACGAAGGATTCGCAGCGCTTGTTTGTTAAGCGCTTCCATAGAGCGAAGCAGGGGAGTCTTTTTGTCAAGCGCCTGACCGCCATAAGAACAGAAAGCGGTCGGGATGCACAAGGTTTTTCCTTTTATGAACGCATAGGAAGTCGGATCCCATGCCGTGTATCCTCTTGCTTCGAATGTTGCGCGAAGTCCTCCTGACGGGAAAGAAGAAGCGTCCGGCTCGCCTTTGATAAGCTCTTTGCCGGAAAATTCCATAATCACACCGCCGTCCGGTGAGGGAGTAATAAAGCTGTCGTGCTTTTCAGCCGTAATTCCCGTAAGAGGCTGGAACCAGTGGGTAAAATGCGTTGCGCCTTTTTCAACTGCCCAATCCTTCATCGCCTGAGCAACAGCGTTGGCAACGCCGATGTCAAGCTTTGCGCCTGTGTCGATTGTTTTTTTGAGTGAAGAATAAACATCGTCAGAAAGAACAGCTTTCATCACTCTGTCGTCAAACACCAATTGTCCAAAGTTTTCGGATACTTTTTTCATAATAAACTCTCCTTTAAATGAATTGTCAACAAAAGAAAAAGCGCCTTTCATGCCATAACCATGAAAGACGCCATTGCCTTTGCCGTGATGTTTTTTGTAAAAAGAGAAAACGCCTCTGAGTCCGTCGACTCAAAGACGCCTTTGCCTTCTTACAAGAGTGGATTATACACCAATGTTTTTTGCTTGTCAAGACTTTTTTGAAAAAATCAAAAAAATTTTTTTACCCCTTGACAAATGAATTTCTCAGGCGTATAATGCTCGTATATGAGCAATGGCGTTCATTTTTGCGCAGGATTCTGCGCAGAAATGGGCGCTTTTTCTTTTTAGACTTTTTAGAAAGGAAGATCGAAAATGAACATTAAGCTCGAAGGCAAAATCAGAATACCGTCAGGCTGCGCTATTGCCGCAGTGATTTCAAAAGAAGGCAAGCGTATGACGGGGGAAAAGATCGTCGAGGCAATGAAACCGATGCACGACCGCTCAAACGGACTTGGAGGCGGATTTGCCGCATACGGTATTTATCCTCAGTATAAAAATCTGTACGCTTTTCATTTCTTTTTTGATTCAAGAGCCACACGAAAAGAGTGCGAAGCTTTTTTGAAAGAGGGATTTGAAGTTGTTCAGGGCGAGATAATTCCGACAAGGAAGATTCCCGAAATTACCGATGAGCCGATAATATGGAGATATTTTGTAACTCCCCTGAAGTCTGTGCTTGCCGATTTGCAGCTTGATGAAAAAGAGTTTGTAGCCCGCACAGTCATGAAAATAAACACTCAGATGAACGGAGCTTATGTTTTTTCAAGCGGAAAAAATATGGGTACTTTCAAAGCGGTCGGTTTTCCCGAAGATGTCGGAACATTTTATAAGCTTGACGAGTATGAGGGTTACTCCTGGACGACTCATGGCAGATATCCTACAAATACTCCGGGCTGGTGGGGAGGAGCGCATCCGTTTACGCTTCTTGATTATTCAGTCGTTCATAACGGCGAAATATCTTCTTACGATGCAAACAGAAGATTTATCGAAATGTTTGGATATAAATGCACCTTGCAGACTGACACAGAAGTTATTACATATATTCTTGACTACCTTGTCAGAGTAAAAAAACTCACCATGAAAGAAGCGGCAAGCGTTATAGCGGCTCCTTTCTGGAGCACAATTGAAAACAAAAAAGACGAGCAGGAAAAGAAAGAGCTTCAGTACCTTCGCACTGTATTTCCGAGCCTTTTGATAACAGGGCCGTTTTCCATAGTCCTCGGATATGACGGAGGTCTTATGGCATTAAACGACAGGCTTAAGCTTCGTTCAATGGTAGTCGGCGAAAAAGATGATAAGGTTTTCATCGCAAGCGAAGAAGCGTCGATCAGGGTCATGGAACACGATGCTGAAAATATCTGGGCTCCGGCAGGCGGCGAGCCGGTTATAGTTAATGTTAAGGGGGGTGCATTCTGATGAGCGTTGAGTTTGTTTATCCTGAGTTTGAGGTTATAAGAAACAGCGACAGATGTATTTGCTGCAGAGTCTGCGAGAGACAATGCGCAAACGAGGTACATACTTTCAGCGCTGAAAGAGGAGTTATGATAAGCGACGAGACGAAATGCGTCAACTGCCAAAGATGCGTATCTCTCTGTCCGACAAGAGCTTTAAAAATCGTCAAAAGCGACTGCACTCTTCGTGAAAACGCCAATTGGCAAAACGATACTATCAAGGAAATATATAAGCAGGCAAACAGCGGCGGTGTTTTACTGTCCTCCATGGGTAACCCGAAACCTCTTCCTGTGTATTGGGATAAAATTTTGATAAATGCGTCTCAGGTTACAAATCCGCCGATAGATCCGCTTCGTGAGCCGATGGAGACGAAAGTCTATCTTGGCAAGAAACCGACTGAGATCAACAGGGATGAGAACGGAAAAATAATATGCGATATGCCGCCTCAAATAAAGCTTTCAATGCCGATAATGTTTTCGGCAATGAGTTATGGCTCTATCAGCTACAATGCTCATGCTTCTCTGGCAAGAGCGGCAACCGAGCTTGGCATTTTGTACAACACCGGAGAAGGCGGACTTCATGAGGACTTCTATAAATACGGCAAAAACACAGTCGTTCAGGTCGCGTCGGGAAGATTCGGTGTGCATGAAGACTATCTTGAAGCAGGCGCAGCGATAGAAATCAAAATGGGACAGGGCGCAAAGCCCGGAATCGGCGGACATCTGCCCGGTGCAAAAATTGTCGGTGATGTCTCCAAAACGCGTATGATCCCCGAAGGCTCGGACGCTATTTCTCCTGCTCCGCATCATGATATTTATTCAATCGAGGATCTTCGTCAGCTCGTATTTTCTCTTAAAGAGGCTGCAAATTATAAAAAACCTGTCATCGTAAAGGTTGCTGCCGTTCACAATATCGCGGCAATTGCCAGCGGTATTGCCAGAAGCGGAGCCGACATTATTGCGATTGACGGCTTCAGGGGCGGCACAGGCGCGGCTCCGACAAGGATCAGAGATAATGTAGGTATTCCGATCGAGCTTGCTCTTGCCTCTGTAGATCAAAGACTTCGTGATGAGGGGATCAGAGGTAATGTCTCGCTCGTTGTCGGAGGATCGGTCAGATGTGCGTCGGATGTCGTCAAGGCAATTGCGCTCGGAGCAGATGCTTGTTATATTGCAACTGCAACGCTGCTTGCGCTTGGATGCCATCTTTGCAGAACTTGTCAAAGCGGCAAATGCAACTGGGGAATTGCGACTCAAAGACCTGAGCTTGTCAAACGGCTTAATCCTGATATCGGCACTCAGCGTCTTGTTAATCTTATTACTGCATGGCAGCATGAGATCATGGAAATCATGGGAGGCATGGGTATCAATTCCATCGAAGCGCTTCGAGGCAACAGACTAATGCTTCGCGGCGTAGGACTGAATGAAAAAGAACTGGAGATACTCGGTATATCTCACGCGGGGGAATAAAAATGAAACGAGTATATGTCAATGAAGAATGGTGTCTCGGCTGTCACCTATGTGAATACAACTGCGCTTTTGCCAATTCGGGTTTAAGCGACATGGCTTATGCACTTAAAGGTAAAAAAATATTTCCGAGGATACATATTGAAGATAACGAAAAAATCACCTTTGCTGTTTCCTGCCGTCACTGTGAAGATCCGATATGTGTTAAAAGCTGTATTGCAGGAGCTATATCAAAGCAGGATGGAATTGTTAAAATCGACCAAAACAAATGCGTCGGTTGCCTGACCTGCGTTCTTGTTTGTCCTTACGGCGCGCTTGCGCCGGGAGAAGACGGAGTAATGCAGAAATGCGAGCTTTGCACGAACAATTCCTTTGGTGAGCCTGCGTGTGTAAAAGGATGTCCGAACAGGGCTATAGTTTTCGAGGAAAGGGGTGAGCAGACATGAAAAAATATGTTATCATCGGCAACGGCACTGCGGCCGTAGGCTGTATTGAGGCTATAAGAAGCGTTGACAAAACAGGGGAGATAACGGTTGTTTCATTGGAAAAGCATCATGTCTACGGCAGACCCCTGATATCCTATTACCTTGAAAACAAAACAGATCTCGAACACATGAAATACCGTGACGACGATTTTTACATTAAAAACTCATGTACTGTTCTTTACGGTAAAAAAGCGGTAGAGCTGGACGCTGATAAAAAGCTGATCACTCTTGACGATGATACCGTTTTGCCGTATGATTCGCTTTGTGTTGCAACGGGGTCGACTCCGTTTGTGCCGCCGTTTGAAGGACTTGACAGCGTTGAAAATAAATTCACTTTTATTTCTCTGGATGACGCGTTATCCCTTGAAAAGCAGCTCAATAAGGATTCACGGGTTTTGATAGTCGGCGCAGGACTTATTGGTCTGAAATGTGCGGAAGGTATTAAAGAAAGAGTAAAAAGCGTGACTGTTTGCGATCTTGCCGACAGGGTCTTGTCGAGCATTCTTGACAATGACTGTGCAAAAATTGTCCAAAAACATCTTGAAGAAAACTCGATAAAGTTCATGCTTTCCGACAGCGCCGTAAAGTTCGAAAATGACCGTGCTTTAATGAAAAGCGGTAAAACCGTAGACTTTGATATACTTGTTCTTGCTGTAGGAGTCAGAGCAAATACCGGTCTTGTTAAAGACGCAGGCGGCGAAGTCAACCGCGGAATAATCGTTGACAAAATGTGTAAAACAAGCCTTGATGATGTATATTGCGCCGGAGACTGCAGCGAAGGATATGATTCATCAATCGGCTCAAACAGAGTACTTGCAATTTTGCCGAATGCCTATATGCAGGGAAGGACTGCAGGGCTTAACGTGGCAGGGGAAAAGGTTTTGTTTGACAATGCCGTGCCGATGAATTCGATTGGATTTTTTGGTCTTCACATAATGAGCGCAGGCAGCTATGAAGGCGAAATGTATGAGGAAAAAAGTGACAAAGGCGTAAAGCGCTTCTTTGTAAAAGACGGTTTTTTGAAAGGCTATATACTGATCGGACAGACTGACCGCGCAGGAATATATACTTCGCTCATAAGGGAAAAAACTCCTCTTGAAAGCATTGATTTTGAGCTTACAAAAAAAGTTGCTTCAAATTTAATATTTTCTCAAAAAATCCGTAGAAAAAAATTCGGAGGTGTTGTATAATGTTGGTAGACGCTAAAAACCTCGGATACAAACAGTTAAACGAATTGCTTCGTTCTCAGAAAGAAGTAAATGTCACAGGCTGTATCGGACAGAGGTTTATTGCGGCAGGTATGTCGGAAAAAAGTATCGAAATCGACGGAGTTCCGGGAAATGCCCTGGGCGCCTATCTTAACGGCGCTCAAATCATAGTAAACGGCAATGCGCAGGACGCCGTTGGCGACACGATGAATAACGGAAAAATCATAATTCACGGCAATATCGGCGACGCGGCAGGATACGCAATGCGCGGCGGCTCGATTTATGTCAGGGGTAACGCGGGATACCGTGCCGGTATTCACATGAAAGCTTACGAAAACAAGATTCCCGTCATAGTCATCGGCGGCTGCGCCGGAAGCTTTCTCGGCGAATATCAGGCAGGCGGCGTGATCGTTGTTCTCGGATTAAATGAAGATAAAAAGAGGATCGTCGGAAACTTTCCCTGTACGGGAATGCACGGCGGTAAAATGATTCTTCGCGGAGATTGTGAAGATATACAGTTTCCGGCTCAGGTCGAAAAAAGAGCAGCAGACAAAGAAGACATGGAAGAAATAAAGAAATATGTCTCGGAATACTGCCGCTTGTTTGGCGCAGATGAAGATAAAGTTCTTTCTTCAGCTTTTACCGTTATAACCGCTCACAGCAAGAATCCGTATAAACAACTGTATGTTGCAAACTGAAAATGCAGGAGGACATTATGAGATATTCAAAAGATGAGGTAATGCAGTACATCGCAGAAGAGGATGTAAAATTTATACGCCTTGCATTTTGCGATGTATTCGGAAAGCAAAAGAATATATCTATAACGCCGGACGAACTCCCCAGAGCTTTTGAATACGGCATAGCGTTTGACGCGTCTGCAATAGCAGGC
Organism: Clostridia bacterium; assembly: GCA_017445685.1. Next base: position 6,128 of record JAFSTS010000041.1, read on the forward strand.
TTCGGTGATGAGATCCATTCGGATCTGTTTCTTCATCCCGATCCCGAAACAATAACATGGCTTCCCTGGCGTCCTGAACACGGGAAAGTTGTTCGTATGTTTTGTTCGATCTGTTATCCTGATGGCAAACCGTTTGAGTGCGACACAAGAAACCTTTTGAAAAGGGCGGTTGACGATGCCAAAAAGGCAGGATATGATTTTTATTTCGGCGCCGAGCAGGAGTTTTATCTGTTTGAGCTTGACGAAAGAAATATGCCGACTAAAATCCCTTACGACAGCGCAGGATATATGGATATTGCGCCGGATGACAAGGGTGAAAATGTCCGCCGGGAAATATGCCTGACTTTGGAACAGA
>JAFSTS010000042.1 GCA_017445685.1 Clostridia bacterium
CGAGTGTAGCCGATTATTTAAGATTCCCCTCAAAATGCGTCAGTCGGCAGACTCATTCCTACGGTAGTCTCTGATTCACGAGGGCGACTGAGACGCTTCGCCCTTCGCGTTGACCGCTAAGTGACGCCCTTATCCGACTCGCGGTACTTTCGGCAAGGACGGCCGCTTAAATTAAGCAGCAGCTAAAACTGTGTTATTGTCGTTTATTATTTATAAACATGCGGTTTAAAGAGATTCCGCAGCTCTACTCGCTTATTTCGGTTCAAGATCCCCGTCGAAATCCTTTCATCCCCTTATATCAAAATGTTTTTACAGCTCTTTCGGCTTGGCGGGCGGCGTCTTTTCGGGCGTCCGATTCGCGTTTGTCGTAGAGCTTTTTGCCTTTGCAAAGTCCAAGCTCGACCTTTGCTCTGCCTTTTTTGAAGTATACGGACAGAGGGATCAGGGTCAGACCCTGCTGTTTGGTTTGTCCGTAAAGCCGGCTGATTTCCCTCTTGTGCAAAAGAAGTTTTTTCGGACGAAGCGGATCGCGGTTGAATATATTGCCCATTTCGTAGGGGCTGATATGCATTCCGTTTGCAAAAACTTCGCCCTCCTTAAAGCTGCACCATGCGTCCTTGAGGTTGACTTTTCCTGCGCGAATTGATTTTACCTCTGTGCCGAAAAGCTCGATGCCTGCCTCGTAAGTTTCAAGAACAAAATAGTCGTGATAGGCTTTTTTGTTTTTTGCAACTGTTTTGTTTTCGTTTTCCAAGCCCGTCACTCCTTTTCGTTTTAAAACTGCTGTCTGCCGTCAATTGCTCTTTTGAGCGTCACTTCGTCGGCATATTCAAGGTCTGCGCCGACGGGGATACCGTAGGCAAGCCTTGAAACCGGCACACCGAGAGGTTTAATGAGTTTTGAAAGATACATTGCCGTTGCTTCGCCCTCAACGGTCGGGTTTGTAGCCATGATAACTTCTTTAACTTCGTCGTTGTTGAGTCTTTCAAGAAGTGACTTTACATTCAAATCTTCAGGGCCGACGCTGTTGATGGGGGAGATGACTCCGTGAAGAACATGGTACAGTCCTCTGTATTCGCCTGAACGCTCAAACGCCAGAACATCCGCCGGGTCTTCGACTACGCAAATCGTGCTTCGGTCACGGTTTGCCGCCTTGCAGATAGGGCAAAGATCCTCGTCTGTCAGATCGCCGCAAACTCGGCAGTGATGTATTTTTTTATGAGCTTCTTCAATAGTTTTGGCGAGATCGTCCGCGTCCTTATCGGGAAGATTAAGAACATAAAAAGCCATGCGCTGCGCGTTTTTTCTGCCAATCCCGGGAAAACGCTCAAATTGTTCAATAAGCCTCGCAAGAGGCGCAACCTTGTATCCCATCAGAAAAGACCGCCCAATCCGCCGCCAAGTGCGCCAAGACCTGCTTTTGCCTGTTCCATAGCCTGATCCATCGCGTCGCTTGCCTTTTTGATCGCTTCATTTACTGCGGCGCACACAAGGTCTTCAAGCATTTCAACATCGTCAGGGTCGACAACTTCGGGAGAAATTTTGATTCTTTTAACTTCATGAGTTCCGGCAACGGTAACTTCAACTGCTCCGCCGCCTGCGGAAGAGGAATACTCGCTTTCTTCGACCTGAGCCTGTCTGCGCTCCATATCCTCCTGCATTTCCTGAATTTTTTTCATCATATTGCCGCCGTTCTGGGCGCCGGGTATTCTTGCTTTCATGGTTTTCCTCCGTTTAATTTACATTTAATTCAATATTGCTGTCATTCATTCTGCCTATCAGATCGTCCAACGGGTCTTTCCTCTCGGCAGATTTTTTTTCGCCGGAATCGCCGTGAGCTATTGCAAGACGGTACTTTTTGCCGGTCACATCAAAAATAGCCTGGAGTATAATGTTTCTGTAGGAGTTTTCACGAATAAAGCTTCCGAGCGCGGCATTTGAAGATTTGATGCCTACGCAGTCACCTCGAAGAATTGCAGAAGTTCCCGTCAGCAATCCGAAAAGCGGCTTGCTTCTTTCGCTTATCAAGGCAAGAACATCCTGCCACGGTGTAAAAACAACATCGCCTGTATTTGTTGATACGGCAGGTGCTTCCTTTACATCTTTTTCGGGAATCGCCGATGTATTTTTATCTTCATTTTTGGTTTGAGAAGCAGATGTTTTGATTTCAGTTTTGCTCTCCGGCGCAATAACGGCATTTCCGCCCGAAAGCCTGCTTTCAAGCGCAGACACTCTTGCCAAAAGCGAGCTGAAGCTGTTGTCAAGCTTTGGCGAACAGAGCTTTATCAGCGCCATTTCGACCTCGACCCGTCTGTTTACTCCGCGTTTCATATTGCCGGCTGTCTCTTCAAAAACTCCGAGAGCGCGCAAGATGTTTTCGAGCGTGAAGCCGTCGGAAATCTTTTTAAGGCTTTCAAGCTCGTCGGCAGTGCAAACGATCAGCTCGTCAGGCTTTTCAAGAGTTTTGACGATCATAAGATCTCTGAAATAATTTGTCATTTCCGTGCAGAGCCGCTCCATATCGCAGGAAGCGTTGTGAAGCTCGTCAACGGTTTTAAGAGCGGCGGAACAGTCGCCTGAACGGATAGCTTCGCAAATTGTTTGAAGATACTGACGGTTTGCAAGTCCTGCGCAGTCCGTAACGGTTTTCACATCAATATGTTCCGAAATGCAGGCGCACTGGTCAAGCAGAGACAAAGCATCCCTCATTCCGCCGTCGGCTATTCTGGATATCAGCATCGCAGCGTCGTCGTCAATAGTCAGCTTTTCGGCGTCGCAGACTTTATTGAGTCTGGCTGAAATATCTTCAGGCGAGATCCTTCTGAAATCAAACCGCTGGCAGCGGGAAAGGATAGTTGCCGGAAGCTTGTGAATTTCCGTTGTGGCAAGTATAAACTTAACATGTTCGGGCGGTTCTTCAAGCGTTTTGAGCAACGCGTTGAACGCTTCGATAGTCAGCATATGAACTTCGTCGATAATATATATCCTGTAAGTTGCCTCCGACGGAGTAAAATTTGCTTCATCGCGCAGATCTCTGATGTTGTCAACGCCTCTGTTGCTTGCGGCGTCTATCTCGATCACATCGAGTATCGAGCCGTTGTCGATGCCTTTGCAAATTTCACATTCGTTGCAGGGATTTCCGTCAACGGGATGAAGACAGTTGACCGCTTTTGCAAGTATTCTTGCGCAGGTCGTTTTGCCCGTTCCTCTGGAGCCTGTGAAAAGATATGCGTGCGAAAGTCTGTTTTCGCGCACTTCGTTGGAAAGAGTCGCCGTAACATGATTCTGACCGACGACATCGTCGAAGACCTTGGGACGATATTTTCTATAAAGCACCTGGTACATATTTTTCACTCCCCCTTTATTTTTACGATAAAACTGCGAAGCTTTATCCTGGTCGCGTGGCATGTAGGCGGACTGTGGCGCACGATGCTGACCGCTTAATGCTGCTCGGTTCCCCGCCTGACATGGTTCACGGCGCACCATCGCACAGGACCCACATGCCACTTGACCAAAACAAAGCTTCGCAAGAATCTTTGGTAGAAACTATTATAATATATTATTCAATCAAATGCAAGAGTTTTATACCTTTTTATTTGATAAGACTTTCTCCTGTCATTTCCTCCGGCTGAGCGAGTCCGAGAATGTCGAGCATCGTTGGAGCTATGTCGCAAAGTCTGCCGCCGTCCCTGACGCTGCATTCGTGGTTGATAACTACGAAAGGAACGGGGAAAGTAGTGTGAGCCGTGAAAGGAGAGCCGTCTGTGTCATACATTTTGTCAGCGTTTCCGTGGTCTGCCGTCAGAAGCATTGCGCCGTTCATTTTTATCACTGAATCAGCCACTCTGCCGACACATTCGTCAACTGTTTCAACGGCTTTTACAGCCGCGTCAAAAACGCCTGTATGTCCGACCATGTCGCAGTTGGCATAGTTGAGAACGACAACATCGTATTTACCGCTTTCGATTGCTTCACAAACCCTGTCGCATACTTCAAAAGCGCTCATTTCGGGCTTAAGGTCATAAGTTGCAACCTTCGGGGAAGCTACAAGAATACGGTCTTCGCCGTCAAATTCGACTTCGCGTCCGCCGTTGAAGAAGAAGGTTACATGAGCATATTTTTCAGTCTCGGCAATTCTGAGCTGAGTCATGCCGTTAGCGGCAAGATATTCACCCATTGTGTTTTTGAGACTCTGAGGCTTGAAAGCGATATGAACATTGGGCATGGAAGCGTCGTACTGAGTCATGCAGACATAAAATACATCCTGCCTGCCGCCGATCCTTTCAAATCCCGTGAAGTCGGGATCAACAAAAGTCCTCGTGATCTCTCTTGCTCTGTCGGGGCGGAAATTGAAGAATATCACGCTGTCGCCGGATTTTATTCTCTGCGTGCCGTCAACAACGGTCGGAAGAACAAATTCGTCGGTTATGTTCTTGCCTTCTTCGTCGATTTGCGTATAAGACAGGCGAACAGCAGCGGCAGCGTCATCTGTTTTAATTCCTTCGCCGTTTACGAGCGCGTTGTATGCTTTGCCGACTCTTTCCCAGCGGTTGTCTCTGTCCATGCCGTAGAATCTGCCCATGACTGTGGCAATTTTTCCAACGCCGATCTCGGCAAGTTTTTCATTTGTCTGATCAATATAATCAGCCGCGCTTGAGGGCGGAACATCTCTGCCGTCGAGCAGAGCGTGGATAAAGACCTTGTCAATGCCGTTTCTCTTTGCCATTTCAACGAGGGCGTACATATGCTCAATGTGGCTGTGAACTCCGCCGTCTGAGAGAAGACCCATAAGGTGAAGCGCGCCGCCTGTTTTTTTGATGTTTTCAATCGCGCCGAGGAATGCCTCGTTTTCAAAAAAATCGCCGTCGGAAATAGCTTTTGTGATCCTTGTAAGCTTCGGTCGTGAAGCGGACGCCGTAGCCCTCCGGCAGATTGCAC
>JAFSTS010000043.1 GCA_017445685.1 Clostridia bacterium
CTGACAGCGCAAGAATTGTCAAAAACAGGTATTTCATTAAAATTACCCCCTTGAAAAACAATATGTGCGAGCATTCTTAAATAGTACGGTTTCGCTATTGCATTGGACAATTTTTTTTGATAAAATGTGATAGAAAAAATAATCGGAAGGGAAATAGAAATATGTATATTTTCAAACTTAAACCTGTCCTCAAAGACTATATCTGGGGTGGAAAAAGACTGATAACCGAGTTTAATATGCAAGCTCAGGGCGACACTGCGGCAGAGGCATGGGTGCTTTCTACCCATAAGGACGGTCCGGCAACCATCGTCAACGGAAGCCTAAAGGGAAAAACTCTTGATGAAGTGATGAATAGCGAAATGATGGGAACAAACTGCGAAAAATTCGGCAGATTCCCAATTTTGACAAAAATAATCGATTCAGGCGATAATCTTTCCCTGCAGGTTCATCCCTCAGATGAAACAGCCGACAAATCAAAAGGCGAAGAGGCAAAGACTGAATCGTGGTATATTGCCGACTGCGAGGAAGGTGCAGAGCTGATTTACGGCTTCAAGGAGGATATCACTAAAGAGGAGTTTATAGAATCGGTAAACAACGGAACTTTTATTGATAAGGTCAACAAGGTCAAGGTAAAGAAGGGCGAATGTTATCATATTACGGCAGGAACTCTTCATGCTATCTGCAAGGGAATACTGCTTGTTGAGGTTCAGCAAAATTCCAACACAACTTTCAGAGTTTACGACTACGACAGGGTAGACAAAAACGGTAATAAGCGTGAGCTTCATGTCGACAGAGCGCTTGCAGTTCTCAACTATAAAAAGCAGCAGATGATCACCTCTCCAAAGAAAGAGGAAAAGGGTGAAACTTTTGTCAGAAGACCGCTTTCTCAGTGTGAATTTTACGATTTTTGCGAGTTGAAAAATGACGGCGAGACAAAGCTTTTTGCCGATGAAAAATCTTTTGTTTCCTACGTCCTTATTGAAGGAGAGGGAACGATCGGATCCGGTGAAGAAATCGTGGAAATGAAAAAAGGCGACAGCGTCTTTGTTCCCGCTTCTCTGGGCGAATATGTTTTGAAAGGCAAGATGACTCTTCTCGAAACGAGGGTAGACTGATGTCTTTGATGGGGTTTTCAAATCTTTCGGCAGGCTTCGGCGATAATATTCTTTTTGAAAATGCGTCTTTCGATGTTTTTGAAAAGGAAACCGTCGGCGTTATCGGCGCAAACGGCGTCGGTAAAACAACGCTTTTTAAGATAATTACCGGCGAATGTGATGATTTTACAGGCGATGTCATAAAGCAAAAAGATTCTGTCATAGGTTATATGCAGCAATATGCTTGTGACGGCTCAGAGCTTTGCGTCTATGATGAAGCGTTGAAAGTTTTTGAAAATCTGAGAGAGATAGAACTGCGCCTTGAAGAAATTTCAAGGCAGATAGATCTGTCGGGAGCAAACGAAAAACTAATTGACGAGCAGCTTATACTTAACGAAAAATACCGTAACGCTGACGGGCTTTCCTACAAGAGCAGAACAAGAGCGGCGCTTATCGGGCTTGGGTTTACTTCTGATGAACTATCTCTTCCTGTTAAAAATCTGAGCGGAGGACAGCGTTCCAAGCTTGCGCTTTGTAAGCTGCTTTTAAGCCGGTGCGACCTGATGCTTCTTGATGAGCCGACAAACCATCTTGATATAGAGAGCGTAGAATGGCTGGAGGATTTTATCAGGGATTTTAAAGGCGCGGCTATGATAATTTCCCATGACAGATTCTTTCTCGATCGTCTGACGACAAAAACTGTCGAAATTGAAAACAAAAGAATAACTGTCCGTAAAGGAAATTATTCAAGAAATGCCGAGCTCAAAAAGCTTGAAAAGGAAGC
>JAFSTS010000044.1 GCA_017445685.1 Clostridia bacterium
ATAAGTCCTTTTTCGTCAAATTTGAGTTCTTTAATGTCTACCATAATTACAACCTCACCAAAATATCATTTTGTTTCAAAACCTGTTTGAGTTCGTTTATCTTAATTTCACCGAAATGAAACACAGACGCCGCAAGCGCCGCATCCAAGTCGGGAAGCTGCCTGAACAATTCCACAAAATCCTCCGTTTTTCCCGCTCCGCCGGAGGCGATAACAGGAACATTGACAGCCTCCTGAACGGCTCTGAGCATTTCGATATCAAAGCCTTTTTTCACGCCGTCAGTGTCGATGGAATTGACTACAACTTCGCCTGCGCCGTTTTCAACGCACCTTTTGACCCAGGAGATAGCCTCCATGCCCGTGTCTTCTCTTCCGCCTTTTGCAAAAACACGAAATTCTCCGTTCACTCTTTTGACATCGGCTGAAAGCACAACGCACTGACTGCCGTATTTTTCGGCGGCCCTCATAACAAGCGACGGGTCTTTTATTGCCCCTGAATTGACGCTGACTTTGTCTGCGCCGCAGTTTAGCACTCGTTCAAAATCCTCCACTGTGTTGATGCCTCCGCCGACTGTCAGCGGAATGAAGATCGTCCCGGCAACCTTTGTGAGAATATCCGTAAAAAGCTTTCTTTCTTCAAACGATGCCGTTATATCATAAAAAACAAGCTCGTCGGCGCCGTTGTCGCTGTAATATTTCGCAAGCTCGACGGGAGAAGATACGTCGGAAAGTCCCTGAAAATTCACGCCTTTGACAACTCTGCCGTTTTTGACATCAAGACACGGAATGATTCGTTTCGTTATCATCGCGCCACCTCCAAAGCTTCACGCAGATCAACAGCTCCCGTATAATAGGCTTTGCCGATTATCGCGCCGTAAAGCCCCATATCTCTGAGCTTTCTGATGTCGTCCAAGTCGGAAACTCCGCCCGAAGCCGTGATATTGAGATCGTATTTTTCGCTCAGGCTTTTATACATTTCCAAGTTTGTTCCTCTCATCGCGCCGTCTTTGGAAATGTCGGTACAGATGATATTGTCAACGCCGAGGCTTTCCATTTTTTCAAAAAAATCTTCAAGCTTTATCTGAGATTTTTCAAGCCAGCCCTTGATTGCAATAAAACCGTCCTTTACATCTGCTCCGACGGCAATTTTGTCGCCGTATTTTGCAATTGCTTCTTTCAAAAAGCTTTCATCTGTCACTGCGGCTGTGCCGAGAATAACTCTGCCGACTCCTGCGGAAATATATCTGTCCGCCGTTTCAATATTTCTTATCCCTCCGCCGATTTCAACGAAAAGATTCGTCTCTTTAGCGACCTGACTGACTACCGAAATGTTCGGCACAGTTGCGTCCTTTGCGCCCTCAAGATCGACCATGTGTATATAAGTTGCGCCTTTTGCTTCAAAATCCCGTGCGATCTCGATTGGATCATCGCTATAGACGGTCATTTTTTCATAGTCGCCCTTTAAAAGCCTGACAGCCTTTTTTTCGTAAAGATCTATTGCAGGTAAAATAATCATTTTTTCACTCTTTCTCGCAAAAAGCGCGCAGTATCGAAAGTCCGACTTCTCCGCTCTTTTCAGGGTGGAACTGACATCCGAAAACATTGTCCTTTTCGACTGCCGCAGTAATTTCTCTGCCGTATTCAGCCGCAGCTATCAGGCTTTCGTCGCAATTGTCGGCATAAAACGAATGGACAAAATATACGCAGTCGCCATCTTTGATATATTTAAAAAGTCTGCTGTCCTTTTTAATTTTCAAAGCGTTCCAGCCGATATGCGGAATTTTATATTTTTCGTCGATCGCGCCTTTCATCGGCACGATCTCTCCTTTTAGAAGTCCGAGACCTTCATGCTCTCCAAACTCATAGCTCTTTTCAAAAAGCATTTGCATACCAAGGCAGATGCCCATGATGTCCTTGCCGCTTTGCGCCTGCTGCCGGATCAGAGAAAAAAGTCCGCCGGCTTTCAGCTTTTCCACGGCGTCGCCAAACGCTCCGACTCCGGGAAGAATGATTTTATCCGCCGCTTTGATTTTTTCGGGGTCGCTCGTGACGACAGCTTCCTGACCGATAAATTTAAGCGAGGAACAAAGGGAAAAAAGATTTCCCACTCCGTAATTGACAACAGCTACCATTAAAGCATCCCCTTTGTTGACGGAATTTCGTCGGCAAAAGCTTCGTCCACGCTGAGAGCTTCTCTCATGGCTCTCGCAAAGCACTTGAACGCGCCCTCGATAATATGGTGAGAATTGCTTCCGGCAAGCTGTTTTGCATGAAGGGTCACTCCTGCCTGCCTTGTGAAAGCGAGGAAAAATTCTTCGCAAAGCTCTGTGTCAAAATCTCCGACTTTCTGAGTCGGTATCTTAAAGTCGCCGTAAAATCCGCCTCTGCCGGAAACGTCGACGGCGCAGAGAATAAGTGTCTCGTCCATCGGCGTTATTTTTTCAGCGTAACGATTTATGCCTTTTTTATCACCCATCGCCTCCGAAAAAGCCTGACCGAGACATATCCCGACATCTTCAACCGTATGATGGTAGTCAACAAAAGTATCGCCGTCGCATTTTATATCGAGATCGAATCTGCCGTGCTTTGCAAAAAGGGTAAGCATATGATCAAGAAATCCGCAGCCTGTTTCGCACGAGGATCTTCCGGCTCCGTCGAGGTTCAGGGAAAGTTTGATTTTCGTTTCGCTTGTATTTCTTTCAATTTCGGATCTTCTCATGTTCAATTCTCCTCCAAAATTTCTTTTGTCTTTTCAAGAAAAATTTTCATCTGTTCTTCGCTGCCGATAGTTATCCTGTTATAATCTTTTATTTTTTCGGCGCTGAAATGTCTTATCAAAACTCCGCGTTTTTTCATTTCAAGATACAGCGTTTCTCCTGAAATTTTTTCGCTTTTTGCAAAGAGAAAATTTGCCTTGGAATCCGTGACGAAAAAGCCGAGTTTTTCAAGAGACTTTTTTGTCTTTTCTCTTGTTTGGGCAACCTGACGGCAAAGGCTTAGGCAGCTTTCGTTTTCTTCCAGGATCGCAACGCCTGCCGCAGCCGTCATCCTGTTGACATTGTACGGATTTGTTGAATATTTTATTGTGTTCAGATCGTTGATAAGCTCTTCGTTTCCGATTGCAAAACCAAGTCTTGCGCCTGCCATGCTTCTTGACTTTGAAAAAGTTCCGACAACAAGAAGATTTTCATATTTTTCAGTCAGCGGTATCGCGCTTTCTGCTCCGAAGTCAACATAGGCTTCGTCAATGATAACGACATTTTTCGGGTTTGAAGAAACTATTTTTTCTATCTCTCCCGACCCAAGACATATTCCCGTCGGCGCATTAGGATTAGCAATGACAATATTTTTGTTTATGCCGGCATAATCTTCAACTATTATTTTAAAATTTTTATCCAGCGGTATCGTCTCATAGGGAAGAAAATTTACCTCGGCAAACACAGGATAAAAGCCGTATGTTATATCCG
>JAFSTS010000004.1 GCA_017445685.1 Clostridia bacterium
CTATCGCAAAGCCGAGCCTTGCTCTCATACCTGAGGAATAGTTTTTTATCGGAACATCAATAAATTTTTCAAGCTCGGAAAAAGCAACGATCTCATCATATCTTTCCTCGATATATTTTCTGGAATAGCCCATCGTTGCGCCGTACAGGAAGATGTTTTCCTTTCCCGTATAGTTCGAGTCAAATCCGGCTCCAAGCTCGATCATGGGGGCAATTACACCTTCGACATGAACGCTTCCCTTTGTCGGCTTCAACACTCCTGCAACAGTTTTCAAAAGCGTACTTTTTCCTGCGCCGTTAAAGCCGAGCACGCCGAGCCTTTCGCCTTTGTTGACGGTAAAGCTGATATCCCTCAAAGCCCAAAATTCAGTAAAATTTATCTGCCTTTTGAGGACCTTGATGACATATTCCTTGAGGTTATCTACCTTTTCTTTGTTGAGGTTGAAAAGTATGCTTACATTTTCAACCGAGATGACAACATCGCTCATATGTAACTCCACGCAGCAGCCGCTGCCCTTTCAAATTAAATATGCAAAATAAATTTGTCTTCCTTGGCTCTGAACACTAAAGCGCCGATTATTACCGTCACGACCGCAAATCCCAGCGAATAGAAAAACCAGTTCCAGTTCCATGTGCCGATGCCGATTATGCAGAAGCGGAACATATTAACGATCGAATAAAGCGGATTTGCCATCAGAGCCATCTTGACTGTTTTATTGGAAATGTGAAGCGTCTGAACATTATAGAAAACGGGAGTTAAATAGAAAAGAAGCATACAGAACACTTCGTAAAGATACTCGATATCTCTGAAAAACACCGACAGCGTTGCAAGGATCATGCCGACTCCGAAAGAGAGTATGTAAAGAATGATAACCGGCACTATCGCAAGCAAAACATTGAATGTCAGCGGCATACCCTTGAAGCAGACAAAATATATCATAAATGCTACAAGAACAAGAAGAGAGATAACAAAGGTCACAAAGCACGAAAGAGTGTTGCCCAAAGGGTAAATGTATTTCGGAACATAGACCTTTTTTATTACTCCTGCCGCAGTGGTGATGGAGCGCATTCCCCTCTTGGTAGCCTGACTGTAGAAATCGTAAAGAAGTCTTCCGCAAAGAACATAGATCGGATAATACTCCGTCCTGTTGTGGAAAATATTGCTGAAAACAGCAACGAGAACGAAAGTCGACAACAGCGGCTGAAGAAATGTCCAGAATATTCCGAGAACAGAATCCCTGTACTGAACTTTGATATTCCTCCGCACGATCTCCGCGAGCAGAAACCTGTATTTCATAAAATCTTTTACGAAATCAGACTCTTTAATTTTCTTTATCATCTGTATACCTCGCAAACGCAACAAAAGTTACTTTTTAAATAACCATTTCAAAAAGTATTTAAACATCGAAGAAATGTGTATCATCTTAAGCTTCGTGTTTCTCTTCGATTCTCTGCCCCATTCATGATAAACGACAGCTTCCGGGAAGTACCTCACCCTTGCAGTTTTTGCAACTGTTCTTGAAAGATCGTAATCTTCAAAATACATGAAATATCTGTCGTCAAAGCCGTTTATCCTCTTGAAGATATCTGTTCTTATTCCGACAAAACAGCCTGAGGCAACCTCGATATCCATCTCTTTATTCAAGTCGCAGTCAAGCATAGCATATTTTTTCAGCAGTCTGCCCGGCTCGCCCTCTTTTCTCATACGGCTGGCAGCAAGGTAAAAAATGTTCGGCTTCCTCTTTCCGAGGATCTGAAGCCTGCCGTCGGGAAAACATATTTTCGGCGAGACTATGCCGACATCGGCGTGAGTCTCAAAATAGTCCGTCATCTTTCCGATCGCGTCATCTTTTATTGATACATCAGGATTGATAATGAAATGATATTTTGACTCAAGCCTGTTAAGGATCTCATTGTGTCCTTTGCCGAAGCCGAGATTTTTGCCTGTTTCAACAAGCTCAACCTGAGGATATTTTGTCTTAATAAACTCAACCGTTCCGTCGGTCGATCCGTTGTCCACGACGAAAAGCTTGAAATTTTTATTTTCGGTATTATTGAACAAAGATTCAAGAGTGTCTGAGATCGTACCGACGTTGTTATAAGTTACGATACATCCCGAAACATTAACATTTTCCATATTAACTACTCCTGCCGGACATTTATGCCTTAAAATATGCCCGGACGATTTGGATTCTCCATTTTATTTTATCAGCCAAAGCCGTCCTGCCGCCCGTGACCGTGCCGCCATGGCGTCTGTAAAAAATCAGCGGCTCATCAATCAGCTTGATTTTCCCGTATTTTTTTGCTGCAAGCCCGATATAC
>JAFSTS010000005.1 GCA_017445685.1 Clostridia bacterium
CGCAGATAATATGATCCAGCCTTTCGTAACAGCTTTTTTCCTCAGCGGCGTCTTTATATGCTTCGAGGCTCCAGTGATTGTGCGCAAAATCCGTGTGGACGTAGGCTATTTTAACGCTTTTTTTATTCGTCGATGAGGATATGATCTTTGTTGCGTATCCCTCGCAGGAGGCAACCTCGACATCCTGCCTGCCGCGGACGTACAGCCTTCTGACGACTGAGGGAGGGAGCTTGACCGAGCCTGTAAGAATAATACGGTTTATCAGCTCTTTTACGGGGTTGTTATTGAAATTCTTATGAATGAACGGATGATATTTTGCGTGCGCCTTCATAAAAGGAATACGCATTTCTCCGTCCGTTTCGGAAACGACCGAGATCCTCCATTTGCCCGGGTTCAGGTTATCTATAAGCCGTTCAAGCGCGCCTTCCGCGCCGCCGCCGTCAAGGGATTCGCTAAAAAACAAAATGGATTTCAAGAATCATTCCCCCGAGATTTTGATCCTGCATCAGATGCCGAATGTGAATTGTGACGTTACCAGCTCGTCCGCTTTAAGATCATATTTATAACGCTCGTTGCCTCTTGTCAGATCGATGAATTCAACGTTGGGCTTGCCGTCGTTGATCTCTTTCTCAATAAAATCTACCAGCTGGGTCATGCCCGGCTTGTATCTGTTGAATTTTTCATTTGTTCCGAGCCAGACGGAATAGAGGGTCTTGTTCTCCGGCTTGTATAGGAAGTAGAAAAACGCTGCATTTTCGCCGTTGCACCTGGATAAGATACACCAGCATTCGTCGGTCTCCTTGAGAATGTTGATGGGGCTGGACGTCTTTTCTGTGATATAGTCCCTGATCTTCGTATAAATACGCGCTTTTTTTGAAAGAGCGGCATAGCATTCATCCTGCTTTTTTTTGAGTCTCTGCAGCCTGATTTCATCAAGCTCATCGGCGAGATCGTCGTCAAGATGATGAATGATCTCATAGGAGAAATTCATATTGTCGCGCTCCATGCGGTGGTGGGCCTGGTTGATGCCGTGGCGCATATTCTGAGTCCATTTTTTGTAGTAATCGTTATAATCGTCCGGCAAATCAATGCTCATGCAAAGAGAATCAACTCTTTCCGCATTGTAATTGTCGTTCAAAAACCGATAGCTTTCGCACCTTGAAGAGATATTCTCAAAGCAGAAGAAGTTCATCGAATAGGTCGCTTTAAGATATTTGAAAAGCTCGATGAGATATTCATCCTTAAAATCGTTGTAAACAAAATTCAGATAGTCCGAAAAGCCCTGTCTGCCGATAAAATAGAAGCCCTTTCTCAAACCGACTCCCTTAAAATAAAAGCCTCTTTTTATCACCTGAATGGGAGCAATAAGCAAAGGCTTGTCATTATCATCGGAAACAAGAACGTAGGTGCCGAAACGGAACATGGCTTTCTTTTTTTCCGCAATGAAATGAGTGTTTATGATTTTATACCAGTCGTAAGTCTGAAAGCACGTCATCTCCGTACCCTTTTGCAATTCTTTCCATTGGGATTCGAGCTTGCTGAAATCAAGGGGTGAAAATTCTTTGATTTTCATTGACAAAACCTCTCTATCATATTATTATAAGTATTATAATACGGCTTTAGAAAAGAGTCAATAATTTTTTGGATCGGCAGTGATCGTTGTGGCAGATAAATCCGTAAAAAGAGATATTGCATCTTATGATATCTTAAAGCTCATTTTATCCATATTGATTCTGGCTATCAACTGTTTGCATCTCGGGCTGGGGAAAGCTGATTTTTACATAGTTGAATACGTCGCCAGATTGGCCGTGCCTCTGTTCTTTTGTATGTCCGGATACTTTCTGTTCCTGAACTATAATACGGATGACTATGAAAGATCAAAGGCGCATTTCAAAAAATATGAGCTGAACCTGATAAAAATGTTCTTGATCTGGAACGCAGTTTACCTTGTTATCAAGATCTATGAGTGGTATCACGATCACACGGGTCTGATCGAGATTTTAAAGTATTTCTGGTATGTCTGCCTGGGTATTCAGTATCAGCAGCTGTGGTATCTCGGAGCTTCCATTGTCGGCGCGTTTTTGGTATGGGTGCTGCTCAAAAAGCTTTCGATAAAGAAGATACTGGTCATTTCATTCCTCTGTTATGCGGTGGCTCTGATATTCTTCACATATTCAACGCTGACTACGCCTTTTATAGAGAAAAGCCGTGTTTTGAATTTTTTATTTGTGAACTATAACAGATTCTTTTCAACATTCAGGAACGGTGTTTTCTTCGGATTCCCGTTCATTGCAATGGGCGCGTACATGGCGATATCTCCTCCAAAGAATCAGTCTGTCGCCCTGAATCTGCCTGTGTTTTTGGCGGGTATGGTTTTGCTCCTCTTTGAAACAAGATATCTCTCAAGGATTTCCGCTCCCTATCACGGGCTGATGCTGTTTTTGCTTGTTGTTACACCGGCCGCTTTTATCCTGGTCGGGAAAATAAAGCTGAAGCCTTCGCCGGCATACAGATACATAAGAAAAATAAGCACTTACGTATTTCTGGATCAGTTTATACCTGTGTTTATTTTTGATGAATTCATTTCAC
>JAFSTS010000006.1 GCA_017445685.1 Clostridia bacterium
TAACATTTCTTTTCACCTATTCTCTCTTTACAATTTACTTTTATTTCAAAGACGTTTAGGATTTTTTCCAAAATGTCTTCATCGACCGAGATTTTCGAATCCGTTAAAATAATGATAGTCGATCCGCCAAGCTCAAAGTACCCTTTTTCCTCTCCTTTTGAAAAAACGGTCTTTTCGCTTTCGTGAAATTTTCCGACAAGCATGGCTCCGACTTCAACAACGATCATATCGCCGAAATTATCAGTCTGCAAAAAGCTGATCTGTCTGGTGTTTTCTGAAAAAACTTTTCGCTTTTCGGAAATATAACTGACAGTGTTGAGCTTTCCTTTGATAAGATATTTTTCTTTTACTCTTCCGCTGTCAACAAAGCAATATCTGTGGCAGTCGTCCATCGAAAGCCTGAAAACGAAGCAGTATCCGCCTGAAAGGTTGCTTCCCCCGCCCGTTTTTCCAAGCAGTTCGTCAACGGAATAAACACTGTTTTTAACTGAAATACTAAGGTTTTCGTCAATTCGGTAAACCGACAGCTTACTGTCGGCAGGAGAGATAAAATCGTTCTGTTTAAATTCTGACGAAGCTGTCTTCCTTCTTGTGAAAAAATCATTAAATGATTTATACTCTGCCTTTTCATAATCAGTAATGTCGATATTATGTTTTTTTATAAACGGCTTAATTTTTCTCCTGCTCAAAGAGGAGGAATAATACGCTCCGGCAAGTTTTGAAAACGATGGGGAAACGGCAATTTTTAGCAGCATTCTGCCGAAAGCATTGGAATACAGAAATTTCAGCACCTTGCCGCCGTACTGTTTTTCTTCGTAATATTCGCCGCTTTGTCTGTTGTAAATCATCTTCATACTGCAAAAATGTAAATCAAAAGCATAACTACAGCCACAAGGGAAAAGACGATATATGCTTTTCCTTTAGGCTTGGGCATTTTAAAATCAACAACGTATAAAACAGACACAGCTAAAACGACGCACGAAAAAAATATGCTCAATGCCGTGCCTTTGATAAGAAAAGAAAACAAATAAAAAACAGGGAAAATCAGCGCAGAAAATGTGACAGGCAGTCCCCTGTAATATTTTACCGGCGAATCAGACTGAGCCGAAAGATTGAAAAAAGCAAGTCTTGCTATAGAGAAAACTGCATAGATGCTAAGAATGGGTAAATACCGCAATTTGTTAAGACCTATTGATGCGAAAATTGCAATCGGAAGCGCGGTAAAATTGACAACATCTGCAAGCGAATCAAGCTGTATTCCAAATTCTTTTTCTTCATTTGTCCTCTTGCATCTTCGTGCAACTACGCCGTCAAACAAGTCGCAAACGCCTGCGACCATAAGGCAGATCATTGCATATTTAACTCCCTTATCAGCCGAAAAGCTCAAAACTATACCAATCACGCTGACAGCAATGCCTAAATATGTCAAAATTACTGACTTGTTCCAATATCCTATCATTTTTATTCCTCCGTTATCACAACAGCTCTGTCACCGTCAATCGTTATCGTTTGACCGTCTTTTATCTTTTTGGTAGCTCCCTCGCAGCCGACGACAGCAGGAATGTTGTATTCTCTCGACACGATAGCGCAGTGACATAGCGCTCCGCCGTACTCGGTCACAATACCGGAAAGGATCGCAAACTTGGGAGTCCATCCTGTATCGGTGTGCTTTGTGACAAGAATATCGTTTTCCCGGATTTTGTCTATCTCTTCAAAGCTTTCTATGACTCGTGCTTTTCCCGTGACCTTGCCTGAACAGGCACAAATGCCGTGAAGCTGACCGTTGTTTTCGGAATGCTTTTTTTGAAGAGTGCCTATTTCATTTTCGCTGACATAATTTCTGTAAGCCAGATAATATTTTTTGTTTTTCAGAGCAGTTTCGGAAAGCTGTTCGGCGGTAATTTTCCTGTCAATATAACTTTCAATATCCCCGATTTTCAAAAACCATACATCGTCTTTTTCTTTTAACGCGCCGTCTGAAAAGAGACTGTCCGAAAGCTTTAGAGTATAGCTTCTTATCAGAGAATAGTACATCGTTGAAATATCTCTGAATTCTTCTCTCCACCAAAGCATATTTCTGATTTTATCAATCTCGGAACGAAACTTTTTGTATTTTCGTTTGCTCGTCTTTTTACTTACAGAAAGGAAGACCGCTTCTCTTTCTTTTTCACTTCTCTGCCTGTCGCTGTCGGGAGCAAATTTATCCTCCAGCAAAACAGTATCACGAAGAAGCTTCATTAAAAGTACGGGGTTTTCGGAAAATCTTTCTCTTGTCAAATCAAGCTCCGCTTCCGAGTGATAACCGTATTTTTGAAGAATCAAATTATATTTTTCATAAATACTGCCGTCCGCTTTTTTCAGCAATTCGGCAAGTTCAGGCAATTCAGCGGTTTGAAAAAGCATGAAAATTTTGGGGTTTTGCCTGATTTTTCTGCTCAAATCCCAAAGCTCATAGAACGGCCGCATATGAGAAATGTCTTCTATATTGCCGAAAAGCTTCATCCTTTCGCTCTCACTGACAAGTGAAGTCAGCTTTTCTGCGACAACAGTTCGATGGATAGTATTTAGGAAAATCTGCGAAAAATAGTTTGTTTCGCTTGTCAAAAAGTCATCGTGAACCAGTCGATACCATTCTTCTTTTATGTCCGGAACACTTTCGTCTTCAAGTTTTTTCTTGTATGTATTCAGTTTTTCAAGAAGCTTATTTTCAATAGTCTGATTGCTTCTTTCCCTTTGAGAACAGTATCTCTTATAGCAAAAATAAAGTCTAAGCGAATGTACAAGCGAGCTGCGCGTCTTTTCTTCATCAGAGGAAGACAGGGATGAAATACCGTACTCGTTTTCAAAATCGTTTTCGTTATATCCCACAACTGTCTGCATCGCTTTTTTTGTGCTTGACAAATTCCAGTAGCAACGGGCATAGAACATATTTGAAAGCTTTTTAGGAATTTCTTTTTCAGGAAGCATTTTAAGCTGCAGAAGAAAGTCTTTCAAGGATTTTTCAAAAGCATATTCATACAGACTCCACATCATCATTTTACATGAATTTGCGGAAATGCCGTCCTTGAAATCAGCCGTAGTCCACATTTCAGAAAGAGCTGCGTGACCGATTTTTGTGATCATCCTTGACTGCAAAATGAACAGTTCGCCGTTCTTAAAGGCAAATTCCACATCGCAGGGATAGCCGAAAAGCATCTGGATATTCATACAATTTTCGGCAAGACTTTTGATTTCCTCTTCTGTCAAAAGATTATTTTCACCGCACTGCAAGGAGGACGAATACCAGTCATAATAGTACTGCTCAGGCTTTGTTTTTCCCGAAACTACATTTTCACCCAAGCCCTCTGATACTTCAAAAAGCATCAAAGTGTCTTTGCCGCTGACGGGATCGACCGTGAAACAGACACCCGAAACATCACTTTTGACCATTTCCTGCACGATAACGCACATCGAAATGTCCTCCAAAAATATACGGTTTGCAAGAATGTACGCCAAGGCTCTGGGGGAAAACATTGATTTATAACATTTTATTACAGTTTTCTCAATATTTTCTTTTTCGATATTTAAAAAGGAATCATACTGACCTGCAAAGGAAAAATCATCGAGATCCTCCTTGTCTGCGCTGCTTCTTACGGCATAAAGAATATCCTGTTTTGCAAGCTTTTCAACAGTCCTTCTGCTCTCTTCGTCAAAACGGACGCTGTCAAGAAGAAAGCATATCTCCTTTGATATTTCTTCGATATTTTCAGTTTTCAGCTTTTTGACAAGAGCATTTATCTTTTCATCAACACCGTTTGATTTCAGCGTTTCTTTGTAAAAATCGCAGTCAAAAACAAAGCCGTTCGGCACATTGAAACCCTCTTTTCTAAGGTCGGCTAAATTCATAGCCTTGTTGCCCACAGCGTTTGTTTTATTCACTTTTTCAAACGGCAAGATCATTATTTTCTATTTCCTCAAAACATATTTTTTCTCAATTTGCACAGGTACAAGATTACATTTACGAGAATGTGCGTCGCAGCGCCAAGGAGAACATAGCAGATATAAAACAAAAATGAGTAACGATAAAAAATTCTCAGCACAAGCACACATCCGAAAATTGAATCAGCCTGGTCAAGAAAAACAAAAAACACTTTTTTAAAGCCGCTCGCCGTCTTGCCGGGAACAATATCGACCCTGCGCTTTAAAAAGCTGTTGGGCAATTCAAACAGAGAATACGCAAGCCCCAAAAGCACGCCGATAAAAGCGTTATAAAAAACATTGTTTTGGTAGTTTACATAAAAGAAATTGAGGTGTTCAAATTTGCAAAAGCGGCAGACAAGACCCCATACCACACAGGAAAAAAGAGCGAAAGCCACATATCCCAAAAGACCTTTGTAGGTTTTGTTGTCGCCGAAAAGCCTTTTTCCGTCACGAAGCGTTTTCCCGTTGTCAAGCGGAAAGGCAATACTCTGAAAAACCTTCATTTTGCAAAA
>JAFSTS010000045.1 GCA_017445685.1 Clostridia bacterium
GATTACGCAAAGCTTATTGAAAAACAGGTTATTCCGCTTATCAAAAAAGGTCTTAGCGCAACTGTTTATACGCAGGTATCCGATGTTGAAGACGAGATCAACGGAATCATGACATACGACAGAGAAATAATCAAAATAGACGGCGAGACTATCAATAAACTCAACAAGCTTATGATATCCTCTCTGTCTGCTCAATAAAAAAAGGATGTGAACAAATGTCGGGTAATATCTCAAGCTCCAAGCAAAAGCTTCTGATACTGATAGACATTTTGAAAAACCGGACCGATGAATACCATATTCTCAATGCCTCTGAGATTTGTGAAGAGATCAAAAAAAGAGGCGTTGCGTGCGAGAGAAAATCAGTCTACAGCGATATCAAGCTTCTCAACGAGAACGGTTTTGATATCGTCAATACAAGAACGCCCAAAACCGGGTATTTCATGGCGTCGAGAGATTTTGAGCTTGCCGAAGTCAGGCTTATGATCGACGCTATTCAGGCGGCTGATTTTATCACAAAGAAGAAAACATCTCAGTTGATTGAGAAGATGAGCAGCCTTGTTTCCAATGACGAGTTTATTCGTCTTCAGGAGCAGATCAGTCTGTCAAAGCGCATTAAATGTGACAACGAGGAAATATATTACAACATCGACTGTCTCAACAGAGCTATTGACAGCAGAAGACAGGTCTCATTTAAATATGTTAAACATAAAATTGATGAAAAGAAAATAGTAAACGAAGAAAAGGATTTTGTGGTCAACCCTTATGCGCTCGTGTGGTCTAACGATCATTACTATCTTGTGTGTAACAACCCAAAATACGACAATCTTATGCACGCAAGGCTTGACCGTATGAGAAAAACCGAGATCCTTGACACTCCGGCTTCAAGCTTCGAAAATGTCTCCGAATATAAAGGAAAATTCGATGTTGCCGACTATGCAAACAAGATGTTCAATATGTTTTCGGGAAGCTCAGAGGAGATCGTGCTTGTGTGCGATAATTCTATCCTTGAGGACATATATGACCGTTTCGGTGAAGACGCGATGATCAGAAATGAGGACAGCGGCAGATTTGTGCTGACCTCCTCAGCCGCCGTAAGCGAAGGTCTTTGTGCGTGGATAATGCAGTACGGTAAAAAGATTTTTGTCCGAAGTCCGGAAAAACTCCGCCAAATGATTTGCGAAAAAGTTTCGGGCATACTTGAACTGTACGAGTAATCGAGGGGAGACAAGCGGATGAAGAAAAACAGGCGATTTCATTTTAATTCCATAACCGTCGGCGGTATGGTTTTAATTGGCGTCGCCGTTGTTTTGTTTATTGCGTCCGAATTTTTCAAACTGCCGCAGGTGCAGCAGTGGTATGAGCAGTATGATCATATTATGGTAAATTTCGAAGAATATATCGTCAATCTTCCAAACAAAGCCGGTATTTTTCTTATCATCATGCTTTTGTTTTTTATTAAGGCGCTGCTGCCTTTTCCGATTTACCCGATTTCATTTTTGTGTGTTTTGACAAGCGTTGTGTACAATGTTTATCTTTCGCTGCTAATTAACACTTTGGGACTTGTGATATTGTTTTGTGCAAAATATGTATGGGGAAAACGCCTTGGAAGCGGCTTTGCCGGCAGGGTGCTGCCGAGATATAAAAAGGCGTGGGGGATCGTCGAACACAACGGCAACGGAAACCCGTGGCTTCTTGTCGGTCTTCGCGCAGTGCCGTCGTTTCCCATTAACGCAGTCAGCGGTTTATACGGCTCGCTTGATTTCGGCTTCGGAAAATATATTCTTCTGTCCGTTCTGGGATTCATACCAAAGCTGACTTTTTACACGATCATCGGTAGAAATGTATTCGATCCGCTTTCATCGGCGTTTATTTTGCCGATTGCGATTCTGATACTGTTTTCAGGCGTTTCGATGATCTCAATCAATATGATAGTCGACGCCATAAACAGAAAAACAAACCAGCAGAGCTGATGCTCTATATTTGCCTTTATACGCCTTGTCTGCCCTGCAGGGAAATGTATAATGAGCAAATCCAAAAAAATATTTTGGGCAGAAAGGTCAAAAAAATGAACAGAGAAACCTTTAAATCAAATCTTCTCTCCGGCGCATACGACAGTGAGCTGAAAAGAGTTTATGTTACTGAGAGCGAAGTTAAAAAACAGGAGAAAAGATACGCAGAGCTTTACGATCTCTTCTGTGAAGAGTTTAAGTATGACGAAAATGTATCCTTCGTCAGCGCTCCCGGAAGGACTGAAGTATGCGGAAATCATACAGACCACAATCACGGCAAAGTCCTTGCGGCGGCAATTAACCTTGACGCTGTTGCTGCAGTTCACAAGGTTGACGGAAATATTATAAAGGTTAAGTCAGTAGGTCATCAGATGGACACGATCGACCTTCTTGATTTAAGTGTACATACTGAGCTTTATTCCAAATCCTCTGAAATAATCAGAGGTATGTGTGCAGGCTTTGTCGAAAGAGGATATAAGGTCGGTGCTTTTGAAGCTTATACTACATCAAATGTTCTTTCCGGCTCAGGGCTTTCTTCGTCTGCTGCTTTTGAGGTGCTTATAGGCGCAGCGCTCAACAGCCTTTTCAATGACAATCAGGTCAGCGCGGAGGAAATTGCGAAGATAGCGCAGTTTGCTGAAAACAAATATTTCGGAAAACCGTGCGGACTTATGGATCAGATGGCTTCGTCGGTCGGAAGTTTTGTTGAAATAGACTTCAAGGACAATGAAAAACCTGTCATTACAAAGGTAAACTTTGATTTTTCAAAGAGCGGATATTGCCTTTGC
>JAFSTS010000046.1 GCA_017445685.1 Clostridia bacterium
CGAATGACAGCCTTTGTCTGCATCTTTGCGATTTCGGGATAAGTTACTGTCAAACGGCATCCGCGGTGACCCATCATGGGGTTGAACTCGTGGAGAGAATCAATGATAGCTTTAATGTCTGCAACAGTTTTGCCCTGAGCTTCTGCAAGAGCTTCAATGTCAGCTTCCTCTGTGGGAACGAACTCATGAAGAGGCGGATCAAGGAAACGGATGGTAACCGGGTTGCCTTCAAGAGCTTCGTAAAGCTTTTCAAAGTCGCCCTGCTGATACGGCATGATCTTATCAAGAGCAGCTTCTCTCTCTTCAAGAGTGTCAGCGCAGATCATTTCGCGGAAAGCAGCGATTCTGTCCTCTTCAAAGAACATATGCTCTGTACGGCAAAGTCCAATACCTTCAGCGCCAAGCTCACGAGCTTTTTTAGCATCGGCAGGTGTGTCAGCGTTAGTTCTGACTTTAAGCTTTCTGAATTTATCGGCAAGACCCATGATCCTTCCGAATTCGCCTGCGATCTCAGCGTCAACAGTCGGGATAATTCCGTCATAGATGTTACCTGTTGAACCGTCGATGGAGATATAGTCGCCTTCGTGGTAAGTCTTACCTGCAAGCTCGAACTTCTTGTTTTCTTCGTCCATCTTGATTTCGCCGCAGCCGGATACGCAGCAAGTACCCATTCCGCGGGCAACAACAGCAGCGTGAGATGTCATGCCGCCGCGAACTGTAAGGATACCCTGAGAAGCTTTCATGCCGGTGATATCTTCGGGAGAAGTTTCAAGACGAACAAGAACAACTTTTTCGCCTCTTGCATTCCATTCAACAGCGTCGTCAGCGTTGAAAACAACTTTACCGCAAGCAGCTCCGGGAGAAGCGCCGAGGCCTTTTCCTGCAGGAGTGGCTTTTTTGAGCTCTTTAGCGTCAAACTGCGGATGAAGAAGAGTATCAAGGTTTCTCGGGTCGATCATTGCAACGGCTTTCTTTTCATCGATCATGCCCTCGTCAACGAGGTCGCAAGCGATCTTGAGAGCAGCCTGGGCAGTTCTCTTGCCGTTTCTTGTCTGGAGCATATAAAGTTTGCCGTGTTCAACAGTAAACTCCATGTCCTGCATATCTCTGTAGTGGTCTTCAAGTGTAGCGCAAACTTCCTTGAACTGTTTGAAAGCTTCTGGGAATTTCTGTTCCATTTCGGTGATGTGCATAGGTGTGCGTACGCCTGCGACAACATCTTCGCCCTGTGCGTTTGTAAGGAATTCGCCGAAAAGACCTTTTTCGCCTGTAGCCGGGTCACGGGTGAACGCAACGCCTGTGCCGCAGTCGTCGCCCATGTTGCCGAAAGCCATAGCCTGAACATTAACGGCAGTACCCCATGAATAAGGAATGTCGTTGTCACGGCGGTAAACATTTGCACGCGGGTTATCCCATGAACGGAAAACTGCTTTAACAGCGCCCATGAGCTGTTCTTTCGGATCTGTCGGGAATTCGGAACCGATCTTTGCTTTGTACTCAGCTTTGAACTGGGAAGCAAGCTCTTTGAGATCGTCAGCGTCAAGCTCTACATCCTGAGTAACGCCTTTCTTTTCCTTCATCTTGTCGATGAGCTCTTCGAAATATTTCTTTCCGACTTCCATAACAACATCGGAATACATCTGGATAAATCTTCTGTAGCAGTCCCAAGCCCAACGGGGATTGCCGGATTTTTCGGCAATTGCGTTGACAACTTCTTCGTTAAGACCGAGGTTGAGGATAGTATCCATCATGCCGGGCATGGAAGCGCGGGCGCCTGAACGAACGGAAACGAGAAGCGGATTGTCGATATCGCCGAACTTTTTGCCGGTAATGCCTTCCATCTTGTCGATGTATTCCATGATCTCAGCCTGGATATCATCGTTGATTCTTCTGCCGTCCTCATAGTACTGAGTACAAGCCTCTGTCGTGATGGTGAAGCCCTGGGGAACGGGAAGACCGATGTTGGTCATCTCGGCAAGGTTTGCGCCTTTTCCGCCGAGGAGTTCACGCATGTTGGCATTACCTTCGGAAAAAAGGTATACGAATTTTTTTGCCATTGTTGGTTACCTCCGTTTATTGTCTTAAAATTTTAAACGATTCAACGAGCCATGCAGGAACAGCCCTGCCAAATGCTCCCAATAATTATAGCATAAGTAAACTTTAAATTCCACATATTTCGCAATAAAAAATATCAAAAAATAATCAGAATATTTTATACATTTTTAACAATAAAACAAGCGCTGTTTACAAATCTCCGAACAAAGAGTATAATTATGAAAAACAAAGGAGCTGAAAACATGGTCAAACACATCGTATTTTTTAAACTTAAAGACAACAGCGAGGAAAAATGTATCGAGGCAAAAAATGTCCTCATGAGCATGGTCGGCAAAGTTCCGAGCGCAAGTGATATCAATGTCGGCATTGATTTTCTTCATTCCGAAAGATCCTGCGACATCGTCCTTGAAGTGACCGTCAAAGACAGACAGACGCTTGAAAACTATCAGAATGACCCGTATCACTGCGGCACAGTCAAACCGTATATGCACTCCGTCAGATCCGCAAGCTACGCTGTCGACTACGAATTTTAGCGACAAACATACCGCTTAACCCATGCCGTATTGGTGTTTGTCTGACATTTTGCCGAGGTGCGCGAGCCATAAGCGTACCGCTTAACCAAATCCGTGTTAATTGGATAAAAGTTTTCGGTTTTGCGGTCGAGCAGGGAACTACATATATCACCACTAAATGCTCTCGCTATCAATGAGAAAGTCAGATAAAACCCAACACGGTTTGTCAGCGGCGACTCGCCGCCGGCTCTCTTTACACAAGGGAGCCTTTTTTTATCAGCCTTTCAAGCTTGTGCAAGGACACCGCAGTACGCAAAAAAACTCCAAAGCTTTTGCAAACTTTGGAGTCTGTATGAGACAAGTAATTATCTCTTTGAGAACTGCGGTGCACGGCGAGCGCCTTTGAGACCGTATTTCTTTCTTTCCTTCATTCTCGGGTCACGAGTGAGGAAGCCTGCCTTCTTAAGAGCCGGGCGGAGCTCTTCATTAGACTGAAGAAGCGCTCTTGCGATACCGTGACGGATCGCGCCTGCCTGACCTGTTACGCCGCCGCCGTTTACACGGCAGACAACATCGAACTTCTCGGCTGTGTTTGTAAGAGCGAGAGGCTGACGGACGATGAGTTTAAGTGTTTCAAGACCGAAATAATCGTCGATATCTCTATCGTTGATAGTGATCTTGCCTGTGCCTGCATACAAGCGGACTCTTGCTACAGATTTTTTTCTGCGGCCTGTACCGTAAAAATATGGACTGGTTTCGTACATTTTCTGTTACCTCCCCTTCTTAAAATTCTCTGACTTCAGGTTTCTGGGCAGCGTGCTTATGTTCTGCGCCTGCGTAAACGTGAAGTCTTGTGAGAGCTTTTCTGCCGAGAGTTGTCGAGGGGATCATACCCTTAACGGCAAGCTCCATTGCAAATTCGGGCTTCTCTTTCATGAGTGTGGAATACTTAACTTCCTTGAGGTTGCC
>JAFSTS010000007.1 GCA_017445685.1 Clostridia bacterium
CTGAACTTCATTACATACTTTCAGTTGTGTCTGATAGCAAATCAAATGATAAGTCCGTTTCCGATGCTTTTACTTACAGCATTTGACTTATGTTTATCAATTTTAGGTAACTAATTATCCTTCTCAAAAAAGTCCATCAAACCAATGCCGACAAAGTAGACATCGATCTTGTAGGACTTGTTTCTCTTTTCACCTTTTCCTTCATGAACCTCAATGCGTTCGATAAGGTCGTGTATCATGTTGTAGGAAAACGATTCACGATCTGTATGGTCGAGATACGCTGACAGCGTTTTGAAAAAACGCTCGGCTTTATTTGCGGCGATTTTTAAATCGGCACTTTCCGACAGCAGCCTGTTCTGTTCTTCTTCAAGCTCACGGCTCTGTCTTGCGATCTGCTCGGAAAGTATGCAGAACACATCATGATCCAAGCTTCGGCGGTTTCTGTCCGCGTACAGATTAAGCAATGTCGCCCCCAGCTCGCTTCGCTTTTCGATGATCTCATCGTATCTCTTTTCGATCTCCTCTGCACGCTCCGCATTTCCGTTTCGTATTTTTTTGAGAACGGAATTTTTCAGCCCACTGAAATCCTCGGTCGCTGTTTTCATAAGCCTTTCAACGACCTCAAAGACCCGACTCCGAAGCACTTCCTCACGAATGTAATGCGCTGTACACGGCTGAATCTTTTTGGTGTAGCCGCTGCAAACATAAGACAGAACAAGACTTCCGTTGTATTTCACTCTGCGAATGTACATCGTGTTTTTGCAGTCGGCACAATACAGAACATTCGAGAAAAACGCAGGCGTGTCATAACGTGTTCTGCGCTGTTTTTTCTCACGCTTCTCCTGTGCTTTTTCAAAAACGCTGCGCGAAATGATCGCCGCATGAGTATCTGTGAAAACCTTGTAGTCGTCCTTATCCTTTCGGACGATCTTTTTGCTTTTGAAGCTGACCTTTTCGGTCTTGAAGTTTACAGTGTCACCGCAGTATTCCTGATTGTCGAGGATATTTCCCACGATATTCGTACCCCAAAGATACGGGTCTGTTTCGGTAACAGTCCCTTTTCTGACCTTGCCGCTGTACGCGCTCGGCGAAAGAACTTTGTTGGCTGTCAGATAGTTGGCGATCATTTGACAGCCGTAATTCTCTTCGGTGAAAAGTCTGAATATCGTTCTTACGTTCTCGGCGGCGACGGGGTCAACGACCCATTCGCCGTTTTCGTTTTTAACGAATCCGTAGGGTGGCGTGTGAGCTGTATGTTCCCCGCTGTTGCCCTTTGAAATGATGACCCGTTTTTGCTTGTCAGAAATATCAGCCGCATACCACTCGTTCATAAAATTGATTATCGGGAGCATACGGAGATTTTCGCCTGTGCGGGTGTTGATGTTCTCGCCGATGGAAATCAGTTCAACGTTGTGTTCAAGACAAACTATCTCAACGAAATGATCGGTCACGACCCTGTTTCTGCCGACGCGCGAAAGGTCTTTCACGATAACGCGCTCGACTAATCCCTTGCAGATGTCCTCCGACAATTCAAGAAATCCATCGCGCATACTTGTCGTTCCCGACACTCCGTCGTCGATGTAAAACCTGCAATTGTAGAAGCCGTGCCGATTTGCGTAATCGACCAAAATGGTTTTTTGATGAGTTATGCTGTTGCTTTCATCGCGGTCAATATCCTCTTGGCTTATACGGCAGTAAAGAGCCGTGATCTTTTCTTCTGTCTGCACTCAAATCTACCTCCTCGCTTTTATCGGGCAGACCTTGATCATCGGTATATCTATTATACCACAAAGTTTGCTGACTTTCAAGCTTTAATGCGTTAAATTTAAGTACAGAAAGCAAAAAATTTTCAGATATTTCTCAATATTCAATTGTCAAGCTGCATTTTGATACTTTACAATTGAAACCCTTTGTGTTATACTGATTATAACACAGCGTATTTGATATGTCAAGGGATTTGTGTAAATTTGTAGAATAATTTATCGAAATGTAATATTTTCGGTCGGGCATCAAATATATGTGAACAATTTATTAAATCAGAGCATAACATTTCTTTTTTTCTACAGCCTGTGCAGAACCATAAACTATGCTGTTACAGGTCAGCCATAGCATGACAATTCGCACAGTTGGTGCGAAAGAGCCTGCCGTTTACGGCAGGAATTTTGACACCTCAAAAACGGGTCAAAAATGGAATAGCAAGCATAGACCTTTGTGGGACAAATGTCTGCTTGTCAGAGGGACACCCCTAAGACCCCGAGAAGAAGTTTTGCCTGCGGCAAAAATATCATTTTCAAGATTTTTGCTTACGCAAACAATCTTGAAAACGGCAAAACCGCACCACAAAAATATGTTACCGCTTTATGAACGCTCAAATCGAGAACCGTGAAAAAGAGAATTGGAGGAATAAAAAAATGACAAGCAACAAAACTCACAACTATAAATTCCGCGTTGATGATGATGAAAATTTTTTGATAGAAAGGAAGTTTTCCGAAAGCGGTCTTTCATCAAAAAGCGACTTTTTTCGTCGCATGATACTTGACGGATATGTCATAACTGCGGACGGCGAATCGCTTGATAAGCTTACAAAATTGTTCGGCATTGCTTCAAACAATATCAACCAGATCGCACTCGTTGCGAACAGGTCGGGCAACGTATTTAAAGAGGACATTGACGAGATAAAAAAGGAGCTGAATGAGGTTTGGCAACAACTAAATTACATCAGGTCAAAAATACAGAAAGTCGAGCAATCGCTTATGTGATGAACGGTGAAAAGACCGAAAAAGGTGTATTGGTTTTCAGCTATCAATGCTCCGACGAACCGTTGCAGGCGGCAAGGGATTTTCAATCTGTCCGCGATATGTACCACAGCCGAACGGAGATACTCGATCATCATATCATACAAGCATTTAAGCCGGGTGAAGTCACTCCCGAACAGGCTCATAGAATCGGAATGGAGCTTTGTGAAAAGCTGTTCCGCGGAGAGTATCAGTTTGTCCTTTTGACACATACCGACAAAGACCATATCCATAATCATGTGATCGTAAACAACACCAATATTACCAACGGCAAAAGCTTCAATACTCTCGAAAATAAAGGAACGCGCTTTTGGAAAAAGCTCCGAAGCATGAGCGATGAACTCTGCAAAGAACACGGCTTGTCTACCGTCAACCGCGCAGAACATAACAAGGGTACGGAGCATTTCGAGTGGGAAATGAATCGGCAGGGTCTTTCGTGGAAAGCAAAGCTCAAACTTGCGATAAGCGACTGCATAGAAGCAAGCAAAGACTTTGAGGATTTCTTGAAAAAGTGTCCCGACTTTGGCATTATCGCCGAGTATAATCCTACGCATAAAGTCGATCTGAAATTCAAACTTGCGGAACACGTTAAGGAACAGCCAAACATAAAATTTACCCGTGCCAAAACGCTCGGGTGGTATTACGAGAAACCGCAGATAGAGAAACTTATTATCCTCGTAAATCACCCCGAGCTGATGAAGCCGAAGCTGAAATACAAGCCCGTCGAAGTCGCTCCCGACGCGGGGTACGGCTTGAAGCGGTGGGCTGATATTCAGAACATGAAAGAAG
>JAFSTS010000047.1 GCA_017445685.1 Clostridia bacterium
ATAAATCATGCAAGATCAATGCGCGGAATCATTATCGGTTTCTTGATTTGAAAAGGAGATTCTTCAGCAGTCTGAAACCATATTTTAAGTAGTTTTTAAATGTTGTAAAGTCAGTGACTTTGTTTTTAAAAAGTCTGAACAGATAGCTTGGTCTTGAGTAGAATCTTAAAAGAAAATACTTTTTGAAGGACAAAACCTTCTTGAGCGGAACTGTTTTCGTGCCTGTAGTGTTCGGCGTATATAAATCGTGATTCCAACTGTCTCCGCTCAAAGTGCCGTACTCGGCACACATATTATAAAGCTCTGTTGAGTAATACGGCAAAGCAACATGAATTTCGATAAAATCGGGATCAAGCTTCAACGCATGATTTAAAGTTTTTCGAAAATCCTTCTTAGTCTCCCACGGGAAGCCAAGCATAAAAAAGCCGTAAAACTGTATGCCTGCTTCTTTGAGAAGTTTCGCGCACCTGAGATTTTTTTCAACAGTCGTGCCCTTTTTTACCTTCTTCAGCGTTTCGTCACTTCCGCTTTCGAATCCGACGGCTATTGTGAAACAGCCTGCTTCTTTCAGCTTTTGAAGAAGCTCGGCAGTAACAGTATCAGTTCTTGCGTTTATGGTAAATTGAACTTTTCCGTTTAAGTCGGAAGAGATGATCTTATCGCACAAAGCAATCGCCCACTGCTGATTGATTGTAAAAGTATCAGCCTGAAAGAAAAAATCGTAAATTCCGAATTTCTCGACACATTCTTCCATTTCGGCAAAAACATTTTCAACGCTTCTGAGACGGACATGCCTGCCGAAAATTATGGGAGCAAGACAATACACACACGACGAGGGACAGCCTCTTGCAGCAACGATCGTCGCCATAGGTCTGCCCGTATCGGGACGAACATAAAGAGAATTGTTCATGAGCTCTCTTGCAGGAAACGGGACACTGTCCAAATTTGCAAGGTGTGAATTGTCAAAGCCTGTGTTTTTGAAAACTCCATCGGATTTATACCAAAGACCCGGAACATTCTCCACTTCGATTTTTCCAAGCAGATATTCGGCAAGCAAAGGCATAACAAGCTCGACTTCTTCACCCATCATAAAATCAATATTCTCTAAATCAAGCTGTTTTAAATGCTCCTGCCTTGCATTAAAAAACACAGATCCTTTAAAAATGAATTTCAGATCGTTTTTAATTTTATGAAGTTCATTTGCAAACTTAATGTCGGCATCTATCGTGCCGTTTGTGGTGCTTAAAAAAATGAAATCCGGATCAAATTCTTCAATGTCTGATAAAACATCTTCAAAAGTTGCTCCTTCTGTCTGATAGTCACGCAGAAAAACCCCGCATTTTTTCTGCTTTAGAATAGCAGCAGCATAGCCAAGGTCGTTGCAAGCGTGCATTGTGACAGCAGTTGAATCATCAATATTGCATTGCGCGCGATCCTCACCTCTTTGAAAAAGCTTTCCGGGAGGATACATAAGCATAAATTTCATTTTTTATTCCTCGGTTTCAAACATACTTTTCGCCAAGCTCAGATCAGCCTGTGTGTTTACATTTATTTCAGCTTTGGCAAAATTAAATGCTTTGCCCGTCATCTTTTCTTCAAGAAGCATATTAAAAAAGTCGCAAAGAGTGTTTGGTGTGTTTGATTCTTCATCGTATTTCTGCTTAACCTTTTTTATGCTTTCACGGCTGAAAAGGCAAACGCCTGTTCCCTTCATATCATTAACAGTTTCGGTTGGTTTTTCAACAAAATCATAAGGAATGCCGTTTTCATCCGTTCTGAATGAAAAATTGGCTTTTATTTTTTCTTCGTCGTCTTCGATCGTATATGTGCAAACAAAGTCAAGCGAGTCATCACTGAAAACCGAAAGACATTCGTCAATTTTTGCTTCCACAAAAAGCTCGTCCGCCAAAAGAACCAAAACATCATCTTCACAGTTTCTGCATCCGCAGACAATGGCGTTTACAAGCCCTTTTTGCTCCTGCTGCAATTCATATCTGATTTTCATTTTGCCGAAGCTGTCGCCTATTTCGCTGCGTATCTGTTCGTAGTATTTTCCCACAACTATAATAACATCTTCGACATCTGTTTTTTCAAGAAGCTCCAAAGAATACGAGATCAAAGGGATATCACTAACCTTTTGAAGTGGCTTACATAAACCATAGTCTTTGGAAGAATGCAAACGCTCGCCAAGACCGGCAGCCAAAATCAAACCCGTCAATTCATTTCAATCCCTTCCGTAAAAATTGTTTCGCAAAAATCAAGCAGTTTTTCGAAGCTGTTAAAAGCGCTTTTTTTCATCATCAGCTCAGACCCGGCCAAAACGATACAGCGTTCGGCGGCTGCCCGTTGCTGCTCTGACAGATTTTTAGTAAATACAGGCGCTTTAGCAAGCCCTACAACGCGTCTGATACATTCGATCCCTGCATAAGAATAAGAATCATTTTTTATCTTCATGACAACCGCTTCATCGTCAATATCCTTTTTGCCGCCGTCACTGAGCAGCTTCAAAAACCTTTTTTGAAATAATTCAAGGTACTCGAAGGCTTTTTTCAAAATAATTTCAAAATCTTCGTCGACTTTTTTCGTAAAAGATATAACCTTCCACCTGAAATATGTCATCAAAAGATGAGCCAGAACGTTGCCCAAATCAAAAGCGATCGGTCCGCAATATGTAAATTCTCCGTCAAATACCACATTCTTTTTATCTATCGAAAAAACAGAAGCAGCGTGCAGATCGCCGTGAATAACGGCTTCATGATTGTTGAGAAAATCGTTTTTCAATTCCTCCGCCCTTTGTTTTAACGGATAATTTGAGTAAATGTTTTTTTCAATAAATGAAGCGTTTTCTTTTGAAAAATGATTGTTTTCGTGAGAATAGTAGGGTTGTTCAAAAACAAGTTCTTTTGTAAGGTTGCACAAATCGTGAAAATCAAAATCACCGTCAAATGCCTGCGCGGCTCTTGTTTGAGAATAAACGGAGGTCGGAAAACAGGTATCAGCCGTAAACCCAGCCATTTTTTCAGCGTCGAATGACTCAAAATCACCGTCTGTCAAAGCCTCGGAAAGCGTATGAACATTGCCGAGATCTTCGATAAAAAGCATATATCTTTTTTCATCGTAAAAATAGACTTTAGGGACCATTCCTTTTGCGTATTCTGAAGCAAGCAAAAGATATTTTCCCTCGCGGCGGCCTCTGTCACGGCTGAGAATTATCGTCGGCAGAATAACGGCAGATTCGGGCGCATATTTGACAACGATCGGAGGGCAGTCGGTTTCATCATCTTCAACACGAAAAACACGGTTGATATTTCCATCACCGATCTCAGTGATCCTCGGACTTTTTAAATCTATATTCAAATGTTCCTTTACGGCGCACAAAATATCATTTTTTATGCCGGGAATCATTTTATCCATAAACTACTCCTATTTTCTCA
>JAFSTS010000048.1 GCA_017445685.1 Clostridia bacterium
GGAAATTATCAAGCAGAACGACGCTCTTATTTCCGAGCTTGACGGCAAACAGAAAAATATCATGTACGAATTTCCGAATATTCCCCATGAGAGCACACCCATCGGAAAAGACGATACGGAAAATGTTGAAATACGCAAATGGGGAGAAGTAAGAGATTTCGGCTTTGAGCCGAAAGCGCACTGGGATCTTGGTAATGATCTCGGCATTCTCGACCCTGAAACAGCGGCTAAGGTTACCGGAACAAGATTCCACTTTTACAAAGGAATGGGTGCAAAGCTTGAAAGAGCTATCGTCAGCTTTTTCCTTGATACCCACGCGGAAAGCGGATATACGGAAATTCTTCCTCCGTTTATAGTAAACCGCGCTTCAATGACAGGCACAGGACAGCTCCCGAAATTTGAGGAAGACGCTTTTAAAACAAACAACGACTGCTTCCTCATTCCTACTGCGGAAGTTCCCGTTACAAATATGCACAGAGATGAAATTCTTGACGCAAAAGATCTTCCTATTAAATACTGCGCATATTCAGCTTGTTTCAGAGCCGAAGCAGGCAGCGCAGGAAGAGACACAAGAGGTCTTATCAGACAGCATCAGTTCAACAAAGTTGAGCTTGTTAAATTTGTCGATCCCGAAACTTCTTATGACGAGCTTGAAAAACTCACTCTCGACGCTCAAAAAGTTCTCCAGCTTCTCGGTCTTCCTCACAGAGTCGTTGCGCTCAGCTCCGGCGACATAGGTTTTTCTTCGGCAAAAACTTATGATATTGAAGTCTGGATGCCTTCCTACAACAGATATGTTGAAATTTCCTCCTGTTCGAACTTTGAAGATTTCCAGGCAAGAAGAGCTTCTATCAGATTCAAAAAAGACCCGAAGGCAAAAGCTCAGCTTGTTCATACTCTCAACGGCTCCGGCGTTGCAGTCGGAAGAACAACTGCCGCTATTCTTGAAAACTATCAAAATGAAGACGGCAGCGTAACTGTTCCCGAAGCTCTCAGAAAATATCTCGGAACTGATATAATCAAGCTCGAAAAATAAGAAAAAGTTTTCCCAAAAATTTTAAACTTTCCACACACAGTTTTCCACAGTTTTCCTTGTTAATTTTTCTTCAAACTTTTTCCACAAATTTTTCCTGAATTTTTAAACTTGCTTAATTTTGGAAAATCTCTGATATTCCTGAACTCATGGAGTTTTCAACATTTTCAACACCACCTAATAATACTAATAAAAACTTTTTTAATATTTATATTTTTATCTTGCGAAACTTTAGTTTTTCAAAATTCAACGAAAGGAAAATCTCAAAACTTTTTGAGAAAAATTTTTGATATGAAAGTTATTTGTCAAACACAAAAATTATCCGAAGCCTGCCAGATAATCCAAAGATCCGTTTCACCTAAAACCTCTATACCTGCGCTTGAAGGTATATTGCTTAAAGCTTTGGGAGACGAACTTATTTTAACAGGCTATGATATGGATCTCGGTATCAATACTTCTATCAGCGCAAGAGTAAACAAGCCGGGAAGCATTATAATAAATGCTAAAACTCTTTGTGATATTTTGAGATATCTTCCCGGAGAAAGCGTTGTAATTGAAAAGCAGGATGAAAGATTTAAATATATGATCAGAAGCGGAGAAACAGAATACACGATCCTCGGTATCGACGCTGCTGATTTCCCTGAGCTTCCCAAAATTGAAGACAGCTATCCAATCGTTGTTGAACAGAAAAAACTTCGCGAAATGATAAGGCAGACAATCTTTGCCGTTGCTGTCAATGATAGCACAAAAGTTGTTCATACTGGAATAAAATTTGAAATAACAAGCGGAAATATAAGGCTTATTGCGCTTGACGGATTCAGGCTTGCAATAAGAAATGAAGAAATAGATTATGAAGGTGAAGAAATATCTTTTATCGTTCCGTCAAAAACTCTGTCCGAGATCGTAAAAATTATGAACGATGATGAAGGCACGGTTTCAATCAGCATCGGAAAAAGACATATAATTTTTGAAATAGGCGACTACTTTATAATTTCAAGACTTCTTGAAGGTGAGTTTTTGAATTATAAAACTGCTATTCCGATGAATTGTTCAACAACAGTCAGGGTTTCGACAAAAAGTATGATCGAATGTATTGAAAGAACTTCGCTTATAATTACGGATAAAATAAAAATTCCGA
>JAFSTS010000049.1 GCA_017445685.1 Clostridia bacterium
AAATAAAAAATACACCCCACGCGGACATGGGGTGTAGGATAAACTGTTTATTCAGCCGGTTCTTCTGCAGGTGTTTCCTCTGCTTCAGCTTCCTGAGCAGGTTCCTCAACTGTCTCTTCAACCGCTTCTTCAGCAGCTTCTTCAACGGGAGCTTCTTCTGCCGTTTCTTCAACTGTTTCTTCAGCTTCATCATCTTTTTCGATGAGAGCGCGAATAGAAAGGCTTACGCGTTTTTTATCAAAGTCGATAGCAGTGACTTTTGCCGTAACCTTTTCACCAATTGAAAGGACATCCTGAGGTTTGCTGATGTGTCTGTCGGCGATCTGGGAAATGTGGATAAGACCGTCGATTCCGGGGATGATCTGCGCAAATGCGCCGAATGCGGTAACTCCGACGATCGTTGCTTCAACAACAGATCCTTCGGGATAATCTCTTTTGAGGATCTCCCACGGGTTGTCCTCTGCGCGCTTAAAGCCGAGAGAAATACGCTTTGTTTCGGGATTAAGACCCTTGACAAAAACTTTGATCGTGTCGCCTACGCTGACAACATCCTGCGGATGCTTGATCCTTGTCCAAGACAATTCGGAAATATGTACCATGCCTTCAACGCCTTTGCTGATTTCAACAAATGCGCCATAGGTTGTAAGGTTTTTAACAATACCTGTATATTCCTGTCCCTCGGCAAGCTGTGCCCAGAAAGCGTCAACAAGCTGTTTTCTTTCTTCTCTGAGAGCGGCACGGATAGAGCCGACAACTCTCTTCTTATTTTCGTCAACTTCAATGATTTTGAATTTGACTTCTGTTTTGAGGATGGTGCCGAGATCTTCGCCCTTCGGCACACCTGTAAGTGACGCAGGAACAAAAACTCTCACGCCGCCGCAGGAAACGAGCACGCCGCCCCTTACGACATCAGTTACGATGCCTGTATAAACAGCATTTTCGTCTTCAGCGTATTTTTCGCTGAATTCTTTCCATACTTTTGTGGCGTCAGCTCTCTTCTTGGAAAGCATCATTGTGCCTTCGGCGTCGTTTGTTTTCATAATGATGAGTTCGATCTCATCGCCTACCTTGAGTTCCTTGTTCGGATCGGCTGTAGGATCGTTGCTGTATTCGTCCAGCGGAACAAAGCCTGCCTGTTTTCTGCCGATATCCACCTGGATCTCGGTGGGGGTGATGCCCATGACAAGTCCCTTGACTCTCTGGTCGGAGTTCATGTTGGAAAGGTTGATCTCAAGAGCTTCGCTGAAGTCCATATCATCGGTTATTTCTCTGACGGCCTCGACATTTTTCACCTCCTGTTCAGCAACTTCGGTTGCCTGAGTTTCGATCGGTTGTTCAAGCTTTTCGGACATAATCGTTGACCTCCTTAATTGTTGAGGCAGGAGTCGAGGCTCCTGCAGTGATGCCGATCTTCCGGTATGGGGAAAAGTCGATACTTTCGAGCTCTTCGGCGCTTTCGACAAGGAATGTCGGAGCATTCTGCTCACACACCGTTTTGAGCTTTGCCGTATTCGAGCTTTGCCTTCCGCCGATTATCAGCATCGCATCACAAGAAAGAGAAAGAGTAACCGCTTCACTTTGTCTTTCTTCAGTTGCAAAACATATTGTATCAAATATTTGTGCATTTGTACATACCAAATTTATATTTTTTTTACATTTTTTCCAATCTTTTATGGAAAAAGTGGTCTGCGCGACAAAAATTACGGGATTTTTTTTGATTTCGGGACGCTCCCTGAAGATTTTTTCAAGCTCTGCGCTTGTTTTGAAGACCACCGATTCGCCCTTTGCGTAGCTTCGAATGCCCCTGACCTCCGGATGAGCGGCATCGCCGGCTATCAAAGTCAGTACATTTTCAGCGGAATTTTCGCTGACGATTTTATGGATTTTTTGCACGAAAGGACAGGTCGCGTCACAATACTCGCAACCTATCTGTTTGATCTTTTCCTCCGTCTGCTTCTCAACGCCATGGGCGCGAATGAGCAGAGTTCTGTCTTTTTTGACCTGAGAGCAGTCTTCTACGATATCCGCTCCCCTTTTTTTCATGTCTTCGATGACCTGTGGGTTATGGATTATCGGGCCGTACATCGTGACCTGTTTACCCTCGTCAAGCAGCTTATAAGCCATTTCGACCGCCCTGTTGACGCCGAAGCAGAATCCTGCCGTTTTTGCAACTACTGTTTCCAAGGTTTTTCCTCTTTTCGATTTTTCAAAGGCGATCCTTAATTGTTTTAAGCATGAGGGATATTGCTTCGTCAAGGGTGAAGCCCGTCGTGTTGACAAGCACGGAATCCGCCGCCGGCTTCAGAGGAGCTATCTCACGGTGAGAATCCTGATAATCGCGCTTTTTCATGTCTTCAAGCACATCGTCAAAATCAACTTCTTCGCCTTTTTCCAAAAGCTCTTTATACCTTCTCTGCGCTCTATCCTCAACATCGGCTGTAAGGAATATCTTAATTTTAGCATCCGGCAAAACGACAGTTCCAATATCTCTACCGTCCATCACACAGTCGTTTTCAGACGCAATATCTCTTTGAAGCGACAAAAGATATTCCCTGACGAGAGGAATTTTTGAAATATCCGAGGCGGCAAGAGACGCCTCCGGTGTTCTGATTTTTCCCGAATAATCCGAGCCGTTACAGTAGACCTTCTGAACGCCGTCTTCGTATTTGAGCCTGACAACTGTTTTGTCGAGAAGCTTTTTCAGGTTTTCAATATCGTCGAATTTTACACCTTCTTCAAGCGCAAACACTCCTACTGTTCTGTAGAGCGCACCCGTGTCAACATAAATAAAGCCAAGCTCCGAAGCGGCTTTCTTGGCGATCGTGCTTTTACCGGCTCCTGCAGGTCCGTCGATTGCAATATTGATTTTTCCCATTTGTTATTCCTTCTTTCTATACGCCGTTTCCGGCTGCTCTTGCCGTAGAGAATGCTATTTGCAGATTGTATCCGCCGGTATATGCGTCAACATCAAGGATCTCTCCGCAGAAATACAAGCCTTTGACTATCTTTGATTCCATTGTTTTTGGATCGACTTCTCTGACGCTTACTCCTCCTGAGGTTATGACCGCCTCGTCTATTGGACGGAAGCCTTTGACGGTCAGTGTGAAATCTTTTAAAAGCTCCAGTGTATTCAGCCTTTGAGCTTTGGTGATCTGGTTTGCCTTTGTATCAGGCGCAATGCCTGTCCTTTCGACAAAAACGGGAACAAGCTTTTTGGGCAGCAAGGTGTCGAGAACATTTGAAAAATTCTTATTTGAAGAATCCAGCAGCTCACGAAGCAGACGCTTGTCAAGCGTTTCCCGGTCAAGCGCGTTTTTAAGGTCAATATGAACGACATATCTTCCGCTTTCCATCTCTGATATATGCGCGCTCGCGCTCAATACAAGAGGACCGGACACACCGAAATGGGTAAAAAGCATCTCTCCGAAGTCGCGGAAAATGACTTTTCCCTTCTTTGTATCCTCAACTCTCAGCTCAACATTTCTCAGTGACAATCCCATCGCCTCGCGGCATAAGCTTTCGCATATTTCAAACGGAACAAGCGACGGTTTAAGCTCGCTGACCGTGTGACCGCATTTTTCAGCTAAATAATATCCGTCGCCGGTCGAGCCCGTTTTCGGATAGGATCTTCCGCCGGTAGCGACGATGACTTTTTTTGAAAGATAACGATTATTATTGTATGTCTCAACGCCGACGGCTCTGCCGTCTTCGACAAGAATCTTTTTTACCCTCTCATAAACGATATTTACTCCGCTCCCGCGGACATATTTTTCAAGGCATTTGACAATATCTACCGCTTTATCACTGACAGGAAAAACTCTTTTGCCGCGCTCAACTTTCAAGTCGACTCCACGACTTTCGAAAAAGTCCATAGTGTCTTTCGGCATAAATGAAGAAAACGCGCTATAGAGAAACTTTCCGTTTGAAACGACATTTTTGACAAGCTCATTGATCTCACGGCAATCGTTTGTGACATTGCACCTGCCCTTGCCGGTGATCATCAGTTTCTTTCCGAGAATATCATTTCGCTCAAAAAGAACAGTTTCCAAGCCTCTTTCCGCCGCAGTTCCCGCCGCCATCATGCCGGCAGCTCCGCCGCCGATTACAATAACATCGGTCATATCTCCCTGCCCTCCGGGTTTTCATATATGCCGTATTTATCCCAAAAGCCTTCGAGGGTTTCAAATCTCGCTCTGGCTTCGTCCTTTTTCCTCATA
>JAFSTS010000050.1 GCA_017445685.1 Clostridia bacterium
TGCATAAAAAATCACTGCGCTTTTTGCAATAAACGGCAGAAAGCTGACGCCGATGAGAACAGCCGCGCAGATTATCAGCGCAACGGAAAGCTTTGAAATTTCAGAGTTATGTTCATGGCCGCAGGAACAGCCGC
The DNA here is from genome assembly GCA_017445685.1 of Clostridia bacterium. Next base: position 135 of record JAFSTS010000050.1, read on the forward strand.
CTTCGCAGCAATCATGCTCATGGTCATGATCGTGATGATGATGGTGGTGATGATGTTCATGCTCATGATCGTGTTGCTCATGGTCATGGCAGTGGCAGTTTTTTTCTTCTTTCATTTCTTTCGCCTCCTTTATCAATGCTCGTTTTTATGAAGTATATGCTCTAACCCCATCTTAAAAATCATCTCAACATGCTCATCGTCAAGAGAATAGTAAACGGTTTTTCCGTCCTTTCTCGGTCTGACAAGTCCTGCCGAACGAAGTATTCTGAGCTGATGGGAAATTGCGCTGTGATTCATGCCGAGGTTATCGGCAATATGGTAAACGCACATTTCACCGTCAATGAGCAGACTGATTATCCTGATCCTTGTGCTGTCGCCAAAAACCTTGAAAAGCTCGGAAAGATCGTACAAATCGTCAATATCCACTTCTTTTTTTATTACACATTTATCTTCAGACACAAAAAACACCTCAACATTAAATTTATATATGAACATATATTCATATATTGCATTATAATAATACCCCCTTTTCATCTGTTTGTCAAGGGGGTAATTATCTTTTTTTAAGCCATCTGTTATTTTTTAAAGCCAGCGGTATTTTTCAAGATCGACCTTGCCGTCTGTGAAAACGATGCCTTCGCTTTCGAGCAGTTCTTGCTGTCGGTTTTCACCTCCGAAAGCAAAAGCCGGGGAACATTCTCCAAATCGGTTGACAACTCTATGACACGGTATCGTCGACGGATCGGGATTGACATGAAGCGCATAGCCGACTACTCTTGACCACCTCGGATTTCCGGCAAGCGCTGCAACAGCTCCGTAGGTCAGTACCCTGCCTTCAGGAATTTTTCTTACGACATCATATATTTTTTCGAAAGTGTTTTGTTCTTTTTTCATTTTTCTCACCTGTTTATTTTTTCAGATACTCTTATTCGACACGATATTTCTTAAAATAATTATATAATTTTTCTGCGAGGTGGGGATATGAAGCAGGTTATTTACATTGACGAATTGCTGTTTATTAACACGGCTGTAAACTATTTTTTGCTTTTGACAACTTCGCTTTTTCAAAAGACTAAGGTCAACAAATTCAGAATACTTTTGGGAGCTTTTGTCGGAGGACTTGCGTCTTTTTCGGTCTTTCTGCCAAAGCTCAGCTTTCCCCTTTCACTATTGTTGAGACTTTTCGTGGCTTTTATTCTAACCGCTGTAACCTTCGGTTTCAGAAGCTTTGCGTATTTTGGCAAGCACCTATGCACGCTTTTTCTGTCGACTGCTCTTTTCGGCGGACTTATGAGCGCAGTATGGCTGATGTTTAAAGCGCAGACAGCAGTTTATATCAACTCGGCAATTTATTTTGATGTAAACATCTTTGTTCTGATTTTTTCAAGCGCCGGATGCTACTTAATGATATATCTTTTCAGGAAAATTTTCAAGAGAAATCTTCCCGTTGAAATGATTTGCGAAATAGAAATCGAGATTTTTGAAAAGTCCGTCAAGGGCAAGGGTATGCTCGACACAGGAAACTCTTTAAGGGAAGTGTTCAGTTCGTTTCCCGTTGCAGTCTGCACAAGAAAGCTTTGTATGCCTCTGCTGCCGGATAAGTTTTGTGAAATGACGGAAATCTCTGACTTGGAAGGTATTGACGAGAATTGGCGAA
>JAFSTS010000051.1 GCA_017445685.1 Clostridia bacterium
CTTCGCGGCGAACATTTTCCTGAGGAGTCGCTGCTACAACCGCGCCGATTTCCATACGCTTTGCGGCATATCCCGGATGATACAGTTCGTCGACCGTTCCCGTGGCAAGACCGATCTGGTTACCATAGGAGGAATAACCGTTTGCGGCGGTAGTAACGATTTTACGCTGAGGAAGCTTGCCTTTTATGGTCTGGCTGACGCTCTTTAACGGATCTGCTGCGCCGGTCACGCGCATGGCGGCATAAACATAGCTTCTGCCGGAAAGAGGATCTCTTATAGCTCCGCCGATACAAGTAGCAGCACCGCCGAAAGGCTCTATCTCTGTCGGGTGGTTATGCGTCTCATTTTTGAAAAGAAGAAGCCACGGCTCGTCCTTTCCGTCAACATTCACATTGATTTTTACGGTGCAGGCATTGATCTCGTCCGATTCGTCAAGATTGTTGAGAACACCTTTTTTCTTCAGATATTTCACCGCCACAGTGGCTATATCCATAAGGCAGATATCTTTTTTGACGCCGAGATCGTTTCTTATTGCAAGATATTCCCCGTAAGTTTTTTCAAGAAGCTCGTCTTCAAATTTTATGCTGTCGATATTTGTCAAAAATGTAGTGTGACGGCAGTGATCCGACCAGTAAGTGTCTATCATTCGAATTTCAGTGATAGAAGGATCTCTATTTTCTTTTTTGAAATATTCCTGACAAAAGGCAGCGTCATCCTCGTCCATGGCAAGAGAATACTTTTTCACAAAATCGCTTAAACCCTGCCTTGAAAGAGAAGTAAATCCGTCCAATATCTGCACGTCGGCAGGGATATCATATTTCATCTCAAGCGACTGAACTTTTTCAAGCGACGCTTCCCTTGCTTCAACGGGGTTGATGACATATTTTTTGATTTGATTCAACTGCTCATCGTCAAGCTGTCCGTACAAAGCGTATACCTTCGCGGAACGGACAAGCGGTCTGTCGCCCTGAGAGATAAGCTGTATACACTGAGCCGCGGAATCAGCTCTCTGGTCAAACTGTCCCGGCAGATATTCAACGGCAAAAACCACGGCATTTTCATCCTCAAACGAATCGCTGACGATATCAGTCCGGATCTCAGAGAAAACAGCAGTCTTTGCATATTCAAAAAGCTCCTCTGAAATGTTTTCAACATCATATCTGTTGAGCACTCTTACTTTTTGAAGGGAAGCTATACCGAGCAGGTTTTTGCAATCAAGAAAAAGAGCTTTCGCTTCATTTGCAAGTTCTTCTTTTTTTTCAACAAAAATTCTGTAAACCATTTTGTCTTATCCTTTCGCTTCAAGAGCTTTCTTTCCGATATCTGAACGGTAGAAGCAGTTTTCAAAAGAAATTTTCGACGCCATTTCATAAGATTTTTCTATCGCTTTTTCCAAGCTGTCTTCTACGGCAGTTACGCCGAGAACTCTCCCGCCGTTTGTCAGAAGCTTTCCGTCAGAGAGCTTTGCTCCTGCAAAAAAAACATTGTCTTTTACTTCTTCGTCAATCGTGATCTCATAACCTTTTTCGTATTTGACGGGGTAACCCTTGCTGGCAAGAACAACACAGCAGGCGTTTTTTTCGGAAAATTTGACTTTTGTTTCGCTCAGCTTTTCGTCCCTGACAGCCATCATGATATCAAGCAGATCGCTTTCAAGAAGCGGCAGAACTACCTGAGTTTCCGGATCTCCGAAGCGGCAGTTATATTCTATCACTTTAGGACCGTCTTTTGTTATCATAAGCCCGAAATACAGGCAGCCCTTGAAGCTTCTGCCCTCTTTATTCATCGCTTCAATAGTGGGAATAAAAATCTTTTCCATACATTCTTTTGCGACTTCCTTTGTGTAGTACGGATTCGGGGCAACCGTTCCCATGCCGCCCGTGTTAAGACCCGTGTCGCCGTCTCCTGCCCGTTTGTGATCCATCGAGGACACCATCGGTACAAGAGTTTTTGAATCCGTAAACGACAAAACGGATACTTCGGGGCCTGAGAGAAATTCTTCAATTACGATCCTGTCGCCGCTTTTTCCGAACTGTTTGTCACGCATGATGGAAACGACAGCCTGCTTTGCCTCTTCGATAGTCTGTGCAATGATAACGCCCTTGCCAAGCGCAAGACCATCAGCCTTGATAACAGTCGGAACGGGCGCTGTTTCAAGGTATTCAAGCGCCTTGCCTTCATCGTCAAACACTTCGTATTTTGCCGTCGGAATAGAGTATTTTTTCATCAGGTTTTTTGAAAAAACCTTGCTGCCCTCGATAATAGCCGCGTCCTTTTCAGGACCGAAGCATTTTACTCCGATCTTTTCAAGCTCGTCAACACAGCCTAAAACAAGCGGATCATCGGGCGTGACGACCGCAAAATCTATGTCGTTTTCAAGAGCAAATTTACAGATGTTTTCTATATCTGTTGCAGCAATATCTACGCAAACAGCATCGTCTGCCATTCCGCCGTTTCCCGGCAGAGCATAAATTTTTTCAACATTTTTATTGAGCTTTATCTTCTTTATCACGGCGTGCTCTCTGCCGCCGGAGCCGATTACCATAATTTTCATCTTGTCACCGTCACCTTTTTTTAAAATCAGTGGTGGAACAGGCGCATACCTGTCATGGACATCACAATGCCGTATTTGTTGCAGCATTCAACTACGAGATCGTCCCGAATCGAGCCGCCGGGCTGAGCGATATATTTTACGCCGCTTCTGTATGCTCTTTCGATGTTGTCGTCAAACGGAAAAAATGCGTCAGAGCCGAGAGCGACA
>JAFSTS010000052.1 GCA_017445685.1 Clostridia bacterium
TGCAGAAACATCAGCTTTTGTGTAAGCATACATCATCGAAAGATGCGCGCCTGCCGAGAAGCCGTAGACCATCATTTTTTTGATGTTGAGACCCTTCGAAGCCGCAGTGTCTTTGATTGCGGAAACAGCCGCTTGAACATCGTTAAGGATATCCCAGCCGTTGACGCTGACAGATGTGTATCGGTAGCTGATCGCCGCTGTTGCAACGCCGTATGTCTGACACGCGCTGAGAGCATCGGAAGTCATGTTTTCCTTGCTGCCGAAGATCCATGCGCCGCCGTGGATAAAGAGGATCATGGAAATGTCGCCGCTCGTGTTTGCGGGAAGATACAGATCATAAAGGTTTCTTTCCCCTGCAGAGCCATAGGAGAGGTTGAGATATGAATCGACTTTAATGTCGGTGTTTCCTCCGCCGTTTCTGCAGTATTCGCAGGCAGAAAGAAGTCCGTCATGGACAAGATTATTCTTTGCGTTCGAAAGAGCAGTGTATGCGCTGTCAAGATCGGACTGTCTTGCGCTCGAGCTGTCAACAAGAGTCTGCGCGTTGCTCAGAGCAGTTGCAAAGGGAGACCATGTAGCACTCGTCCAGCAGGACTCTCTCAGTCCTGAACAGCTTGAAATAAGCTGACGAAGATTTGTAGTATCAACAGCAATAACCTTTACAGTCGCGCTGACAGAGGCTGAATCCGTCGGCCAAAGTCCGTTATAATAGAAGGTCGAAGAAACATTTGCGCTGATTGTAAACTCAGTCGATGATCCTGCCGCAGGGATAGCGCCGGACATATAACCGTCACGAACAAACGGAACAGGGCCCTTGTTTGTCTTTGCGTCGGTGCTCAGAGGAGTCTGGTTATTAGTGCAGGTATCAGAAAGAGTATAGCCTGTGCTTGAAGCGTTTGTCGAAGCATAAATGCCCGTCGCCCACATATTAACTTTATATGTGGTTCCAAGCTGGCTCATATCGGTATAAAAATATCTGTCGACAACATAAGTGGCAGTTGATCCCGAAACAGAAGTTGCGTTGTATAAATTAAGTTCAAGACCGCAGTATAGATATCCGCCGCCCTTTTCAACGCTGAGCGTCTGGCTGCCCTTGTCGGCGGCGTGCACCGTTATTTCGTACTTTGGCACAAACGCTGCAAGCATTGCAAAACACATTAAAAGGCATAATATGGTTTTTATTGTTTTTTTCATCTTGCTCACCTCTGCAAAAAGTTCATATAAAGAAATAAATTCTTTTATTCGATTATATTTTACCACAATAAACTGTAATTGTAAATATATTTCATTTGGTTTTTACAAAATTTTTTAGCAAAATTTCGTCATCTTTTCTGTTTTGCAAAATTGTTTTCTGACGATAAAATGACGTGACCCCCAAAAGTTAGTTCCTTGGTCTAACTTTTGGGGGTCGGGTCAATGCGACAACCCCTTTTTGATTATTTTTTATCACTTTCTTATAAATCTTATATCGTCTCCGTTTTCGATTTCCGTATATTTTTCAACTCTCATATGAAGGTCATATTTTTCGCGCAAAGCTGCGATCTTTTTCATCATCGGCGAAGCATGATGTTTGTCAAGCGCCTCCTGACTTTCCCATGAATCTATCAGCAAAACCGTGCCGCTTTCGTCCATTGGCAGAAAGTACTCGTATTTAAGATTTCCTTTTTCCATGCGTATCATGTCTGCAATTTTGCTTTTTTCCATCTCTCTTACAAATTGCAGAGCATTGTCGCCTTTACCTGTATAATAGATATTGATCGTTATTTTCATAAAACCCTCACCTTAATGACACTTTTTCCTGTCGATAATATCAAAGCTTAAATGTATTAAATCTTTTAGCTCGTCATCACTGACACTCCCATCAAGCATAACTGATATCCAATTGTTTTTGTTCATGTGATAAGCAGGAAGATAACCATTGTTGTGAAGGAGTGAGCCAATAAGAATGTTGTCACATTTAAGATTTACAATATCTGCCTTTCCACTGCCTTCAAGACCAAGCGCACTCTTTTCAACATCCATGACGGCGGCAAACCACTTTTTATTTTTGCTGTTGCGAAAAACAAGATAATTCGGAAAATTCAACCAAAGTCTTTCACCATCAATATTAAATTCTTCTTGAATGTACTCAATTAAGCTTTCCCTATCCATCGAAA
>JAFSTS010000053.1 GCA_017445685.1 Clostridia bacterium
AGCACACAAAATGTTCCGGCATTGAATCAATATCAATATCTACAGAAGTAGTCTGCGACGATGCTTCAAGCTGCTCAACGCCTGAGCCGAGCATCTGATTGGTGTTTTCATCATATATCGCAACAACGAGCTGACAAGCGTCTTTATTATTAAGATTGACCGTCGCAGTCTTACCCTCGATCTCGACAAATGAGATCTGATAATCAGGGTTTTCTTCGCTCTCCTGCTCAGTAAGCTTATTCAAAATACCCCCGAGACCGTTATTTGAAAAAGAAGATTCGACAGAGCTCTTCGCAGATGTTTTTTCTTCTTTGGAAAACGCAGACAACGGTGCAACAGTCAAAACCAGCGCTATCGACATTAAAACACAAATAATTCTTCTGATACCTCTTCTCATTTTTTATCCTCCCTAATTAAAAAAGCGTACAGCCGAGACTGTACGCAAAAAACGCAAGCTCCACTGTCGCCAAACATTCCAATACATTTTCCAGCTTAAAAGTGTATATGTACTAAAGAGCGTGCATTTTTATCAAGAAGATAAAAAGACACACCTTTAAGCCGAAATGAATATTCAATTGGAATATTTGGCAACAATATCTTAACATAAACAAAAAAATAATACAAGCTAAAACACATTTTTATTTTGAAATATATAACGAAAAATGTTCCGGCGTTTTTCAACGCCGGAGCTCATTTTAGTTTATGTTCAGATTTTTAGCTTAATAGAACACTATTCCGCCGTCGGTTTGGTTGATTTCGCCAAGGAAAGCGATCGTCAAATCGAGAAGGGCAATATCACTTTCATCAACTACGCCGTCAAGGTTACAATCCATTCCGTGAAAATCAGGAGTATCCTCCTCAGGCATGACAAGCATTGCGTTATAAAGGTCGATTATCAGGAAATCCGATTCGTCAATTGCAGCATCACCGTTAGCGTCGCCGAGAATGATCACAGTATAGCTTATTACATAATCCCCATTGACATAAAGGCTGACAACAGTTCCTGTGCCGTAACCGTTTTCTGTCGGAGTAACAACATACTCATAACCTCTGGCATAATGGAGAGGAGAAATTATATCGTTCTCATCAAAAGGAAGAGCAGCGTAGCCGCGAATGAGCTTTTCATTTTGATCTATTACCATCATATCGTCATCTGACTCAATTTTAATACTGCTGAAATATGTAACAGCATTATTAGTCAGAGGATCGTTATCTTCGCCTATATTGATACTGTCAAAGGAAGTTCCTTTATAATAAATCGTATCGAGCTTATCGCAGCCATGAAACGCTGATTCTTCGATATCGGAAACGTTTTTGCCGACAGTCATGATCATAAGCGCTGAACAGCCGTTAAAAGCGCTCGCGCCGACAGTGACAACGCTATCGGGAATATTTATTGATTTCAACGATGAACAGCCATTAAAAGCTTCTTTAGCAATAATTTCGACACTGTTTCCAATGGTGACATTCGTAAGAGAAACGCAGCCCTTAAACGAGCTTTCGTCTATAATCGTAACAGTATCGGGAATCGTTGCTTTCTTCAGCTCTTCACAATTTACGAAAACATTTTTGCCAATGCCTGTAACTCCGCTTTCGACAACAAGAGTAGTAAAGCCTTCGATAAATTTGAAATATTCGGAATCCGAATAATCATACATGTTTCCCGTGCCGCTGACAGTTAGGACTCCTGTGCCCTTATCTATCTGCCAGAAAACATTTTCTCCGCATTGTCCGGAAGTTTCATCTACAGACTTGAAATGTACAACTGTGCCACTGTTTTCAATTCTGAAATATTCGTTTCCGCCCATGTCGTTCCAGCTCTGCTCGTTACCATCATAATATACATCAGTCAAAGCATTACAAACATAGAAAACACCATAGCCGATACTTCTGACACTTGCCGGAATATTTATCGTTTTAAGCGAGAAACAATGAGAAAAAGCTCCCTCACCTACAGAATTTATGCCATACGACAAAACAGCAGTCTGGAAATAATAGTTTTTTTCAAAAGCATAAACGCCTATCGTTTTGACATTGGAAGGTATTGTAAGCTCCCCTGCCAGACGGCATCCGCTGAAGGCGTAGTTGCCAATTGTCTGAACGCCGGAGGGAATTGATATTTGTCTTAACTTGGAGCAGCCCTTGAACGCATTGTTGTCAATTGATACGAGCCCGTTTCCAAGCGTGAGGTCTGTCAATGATGTACAGCTTTCAAAGGCGCTTACGCCTGTTTTTTCAAGACCGCCTCCAATTTTTACACTTGTCAGTTTTGAGCATTTTGAAAACGCAGAAGTACCGACTGTTTTAACACTGTCGGGAATGATAACAGCGCCAAGATTATCACAGCCGTAAAAGGCGTTTGAGGAAATAGAAGTTACGCCGTTTTGGATGAAAACGGTTGTCATTGCGTCACATTCGGTAAAGCTCTTTTCGCCGATAGTCTTAACGCTTCCGGGAATCGTAACGCTTGTTATGTTTTTACAGCCGTTAAAAGCGTTATTTGAAATGTATTTTAAATTGTTTGAAAAAGCAATTTCGGTCGCAAGATCTCCGTTGACATAGATATTGCCGCAAATATAAACAGGGTTTGACGCGTATTCTTTAAATTCAATCTGTGCCCATGCGTCTATATCCGAAACATAAACACCTTTAATTTGAGGGCATTCCAGAAAAACACCGACGCCTATAGATGAAAGACTTGTTCCGACCGATATGTTTTCAAGAGCAGTGCATTTAGAAAAAGAATAATTGGGAATATTTGTCGCACTGTCTCCTATGACAACATTA
>JAFSTS010000054.1 GCA_017445685.1 Clostridia bacterium
CGTTATACGCCTGCTGAATGTCACGCCTGCGCTGTGTTTCCTCAATCGCCCTTTCCATTGACGGTGTTACGCTGTCGGCGTACATGATGACCTGTCCGTCAGCGTTTCTTGCAGCTCTGCCTATTGTCTGAATGAGCGATGTTTCCGAACGCAAAAATCCCTCTTTGTCCGCATCAAGTATCATCACAAGCGACACTTCAGGTATGTCAAGGCCTTCGCGCATGAGGTTGATGCCGACAAGCACGTCAAATTCTCCAAGCCTTAAATCCCTTATAAGCTCAAGCCTTTCCATTGTGTCAACATCATAGTGCATATAGCGCACCTTTATGCCGAGATTATCAAGATAATCGGTAAGATCTTCCGCCATCTTTTTAGTCAGTGTCGTGATCAATACTCTCTCGTTTCGCTGAGTTCTGATGTTGATTTGAGATATGATATCCTCGATCTGTCCTTCGGTCGGCTTGACGGTGATTTCAGGATCGAGAAGTCCTGTCGGACGGATGACCTGCTCAACGATTTGAGTGCTTTCGCCCTTTTCAAACTCTCCGGGAGTTGCGCTGACGAAAATTCGCTGATGAGTTTTTTGATAAAACTCGTCGAATTTCAGCGGTCTGTTGTCAAAAGCCGACGGCAGTCGGAAGCCGAAATCAACAAGGTTTTCCTTTCTGGCTCTGTCGCCTGCGTACATTCCCCTGACCTGCGGCAAGGTTACATGAGATTCGTCCACGAAAAGAAGAAAATCATCCGGGAAATAGTCGATAAGAGTAAACGGCGACGAGCCTGCTTCTCTGCCGGACATTATCCTCGAATAGTTTTCTATGCCCTTGCAAAAGCCTGTCTCTCGAAGCATTTCGATGTCGTATTCCGTGCGCTGTTTTATCCTTTGCGCTTCAAGAAGCTTGCCCTGACTTTCAAATTCGGCATATCTTTCAACCATCTCATCATAGATAATCTTGATTGATTTTTCCATTTTATCTCTTGAAATAACATAGTGCGAAGCAGGATAGATCGCAACATGGCTGAGATTATTTTTAACCTCGCCCGTCAGCGCGTTTATTTCGCAAATTCTGTCTATCTCGTCACCGAAAAATTCTATCCTGTACGCATTTTCACTTGAATAGACGGGGAAAATTTCAAGAACATCGCCGCGAACACGGAATTTATTTCGAATGAAATTGATATCGTTTCTCTCGTACTGGATCTCAACAAGCTTGTCGATGACTTCATCGCGGTTTTTCTGCATACCTGTTCTAAGAGAAATGACCATGTTTTTATAATCTATCGGGTCGCCCAGGGTGTAAATGCAGGATACGCTCGCAACGATGATAACATCTCGTCTTTCGCTCAAAGCTGCTGTCGCAGAGTGGCGAAGCTTTTCGATCTCCTCGTTAATTGCGCTGTCTTTTTCGATATATGTGTCTGTCGTAGGAACATAAGCTTCCGGCTGATAGTAGTCGTAATAACTTACAAAATATTCCACTGCATTTTCAGGAAAAAACTCTTTAAATTCGGAACAGAGCTGACCTGCAAGCGTTTTGTTGTGCGCCAAAATCAGCGTCGGTCGATTGACATTAGCTATAATATTAGCCATTGTGAAAGTTTTTCCCGATCCCGTAACACCCAAAAGCGTCTGAACCTTGTCGCCGCGCAAAACGCCCTGAGTCAGTTTTTCTATCGCTTCCGGCTGGTCGCCGGTCGGCTTGAATTTTGAATGAAGCTTGAAATGGTCCATAGTCTCCTCAGTCGCCGAAGCTTCCCCTTTCTGATTGTTTACAGTTTTATTATACACTATATTCGTTCGTTTTTAAATACCCTTTTAAAAAAAGAAAGGGGCTGCCGCATTTAGCGAAAAACATTAAAGCAAGACAGTCGAAAAGGATGATCGCACGAGATTTCAACCACGATCATCCTTTAACTTATGTTTTTAAAAGAAAACTGCTAACTCAAACGCTTTAATTCGACATTTTTTTAAAACAGACCTGTAATTTTTCCGTTTGAATCAACATCAATATTCTCGGCGGCTGGTTTTTTCGGAAGTCCCGGCATAGTTAGAATATCCCCGGTCATGACAACAATGAATCCTGCTCCTGCGGAAACTTTGACATTTTTGACTGTAATTTTGAAATTCTCAGGCGCGCCAAGCTTTTTGGGATCGTCAGAAAAGCTGTACTGAGTTTTTGCTATACACACGGGCAGACCGCCAAAGCCGAGATTTTCAAGCGTTTCTATCTGCTTTCGGGCATTCGGCAGAATATGTATTCCGTCTGCGCCGTATATTTTTTTTGCGATCGTTTCGATTTTTTCCCTTATGGGCAAGTCAAGATCGTATGAGAAAGTGAAATCGCCTTTCTCTTCCTCGCAAAGTCTGACAACTTCGTTTGCAAGCTCTTCGCCGCCTTTTCCGCCGTCAGCCCATACAGTCGA
>JAFSTS010000055.1 GCA_017445685.1 Clostridia bacterium
ACAATCGAAAACAGGATCAAAGTCAATAAAGCAATCCCTGACGATGTTTTGGAAGAACTTAAAAGCTGTCATGTCATTCTCAAAGGCCCGACAACTACTCCTCAGGCAGGAGACGGTATGCCGAACATTGAAAGCGCAAATGTTGCAATGAGAAAAGCGCTTGACCTTTTTGCAAATGTCAGACCTGTTAAAATCCCCGAAGAAGGTATCGACTGGACATTCTTCCGTGAAAACACAGAAGGCGCTTATGCAGTAGGCTCAAAGGGAATCAATGTGACGGACGATCTTGCTCTTGACTTTGTCGTAACAACGACGGAAGGCACTCAGAGAATTGCAAAGCTTGCATACGAATTTGCAAGAAAGAACAAAAAAGAGCGCGTTTCCATCATCAACAAGGCAAATGTAATTAAAACAACTGACGGAAAATTCCTCAATCTCTGCAAAGAAATCGGCAAAGATTATCCTGAAATCATCACTGATGAATGGTATATTGATATTACCACTGCAAAGCTTATCGACCCCAAGAGAAGGAAAGATTTCAAGGTTTTTGTTCTTCCGAATCTTTACGGCGACATCATTACGGACGAAGCTGCTGAATTTCAGGGCGGCGTAGGAACTGCGGGCAGCGCAAACATCGGCAAAAAGTATGCAATGTTTGAAGCTATTCACGGCTCAGCTCCGAGAATGGTAAAGGAAGGCAGAGCAATTTATGCCGACCCCTGCTCAATGCTTCGCGCAACCGTTATGCTTCTTTCTCACATCGGCAGACAGGAAAAAGCCGATCTGCTTGAAAAAGCGCTCGATATTTGTATGTTTGAAAACCCGAAAGGTCTTAAAATCACCGGCAGAGACGATGGCTGCACTTGTGAACAGTTTGGTGATTATGTAATGGAGACCGTTAAGAATTTAAGCTGAACCAAGGTGAAATTTATGTCTTCAAATGTCAATATTTCCATGTCAGTCATCAAGCGTCTTCCGAGGTATTACCGATTTTTAGGTAAACTCAAAGACGAGGGACAAACGCGTATTTCCTCAAGCGCGCTTTCTGCAATGATGGGAACTACTGCATCGCAAATCAGACAGGATCTGAACTGCTTCGGCGGATTCGGTCAGCAGGGCTATGGCTACAATGTTGAACAGCTCTACAATGAAATCGGCAAAATCCTGGGAGTTGACAAAACGCTTGATGCAATACTTATCGGCGTAGGCAATCTCGGCAGAGCTATTGCTTCGCACATGGAATTTGAAAAACGAGGTATCAGACTTCTCGGTATTTTTGATAAAAACCCTGCCCTTGCCGAAACGAAAATCAAGCAATATCCGATCTATCACACAGATACTCTTAAAGATTTTTGTAAAAAATATCAGCCAAAAATGGCTATCGTCTGCACTCCGACAGTTGCAACGGAAAAAGTAATCGACGATTTGATAAGCTACGGCATAACGGGCTTTTGGAATTATTCTCACTTTGACATTCTTTCAAAATATCCCGATGTCAATGTCCAGAATGTTCACCTTTCCGACAGTCTTATGACTTTGGGATATCAAATGAAAAACAAATAATGAATAAGAAATATCACCCTGCTTCATTTGAAACAGGGTGATATTTTAGTTAAAATAATTTTTAAAAGTTTCAGCATAGCTTTCATAATAAAAGCCTTCGGTTTTTGAAGCTCCGTCTCTGAGTGATTGAAGTTCGTTTTCCTCCATGTTGAGAACTTCGATCATCCTCTGAGCAATGCCGTCAATGTCGCTCGGCTCAGGAACTACTATTCCGTTGACTTTATCCTTGATGTAGTCTCCTATATCGCTCGTAATATTTGCAAAAACGGGAACTCCAAGCGATATGGACTCTGAAACCTTTGTAGGAAAGCCTGCGTTATTGCAGGTTTTGCTGTCACGAAGAAGGATAGTAAAATCAGATTTTTCGATCACCTTCTGAACATCGTCGTTATTCATCTTTCCATGGTATTTGATAAAAGGATCGAGACTGTCGAGCTTTCTCTTGTATTCCTCTCTAATCTCCTGAGGGAAGACATCGACAAGCTCCTGCTTTTGAAAGCCGAGAAAATTGACGAAAAACTTTCGTTTAGTATCTGCTTTTCTTACTTCTTCAAAAACATCAATATAGGCGTCAACTCTGTCTTTCCATTCGGAAATAGCTCTGTTTTTGTTTCTGATATAAGTTGCGTAGGAAAATGTCACGGTATCAGACGGTATTCTTTCGCTTTTTTCAACTCTTTTCACAGCAAGAGGCGGAACAATTATCACTTTAGAAGGATCGCGCATTTTCTCTTTAAGATAACTGCTGATCGCTATCCAACCGTCACATTTAGGAAGAACTTTTCTGAACTTTCGATCAAGCTCCCTTTTTATCATAAGATAACGCAGAAAACGAGTTTTTTGAGGAGTATCAAAATAATCGACGATATCGTAAAAAACTTTGATATTCCTGCGGCGGCATTCTTTTATTACAAAGCTGTTAAAATCAGTTGTTCCGAGCGAATTATACATAATAACGGCCTTAATTTCCTTGTCAGAATATGCGTCAAGAACATATTTAAAAGCTTTTGCAGGAGCTTTTTTGTTGAGCCTTGCAAAGCCGGAGGTATAAGGAATTGTAAAGCGCTCTGTAAGACCGATGGATGTTCTGTCAACCCTGCCGTCACCTTGAGTATATCGAAAGCACAAACAAGCTGTCTTATACCCTGCCATATTCATAGCTTCAAGGTTTCCGTAAACACGCTTGCCTGCGGCATTACCGTTAGGATAATCAAAATTTCCGACATAAATTATTACGGAATTTTTACTCATACTGTCCCTCCGGGCAAGGTTTATAAATCTTTTCGGATTTGAGTTTTTTCCTTATCCAAAGAAGCTTTCTCTTAGGCGACGATTTCAAAAAACTGATTGCCTTTTTTTTATAATACTTCTTTTTATCCTTTTCATCTTTTTCTTCGTCAACATAATCACTGAACTTTTCAATCAGCTCAAGATTGATTTCTTCATTTGAAATATCAATAAAGCTGTTGGCGTTAATGATAAACGCAGACGGTTTACTCTCGTAAGAATTGATTGAAACAGGATATTTTTTCTGAA
>JAFSTS010000008.1 GCA_017445685.1 Clostridia bacterium
AAAATTGAATGGCACGCGTAACGCACGATATCACCGAGAGCCAGTTTGTCAACGCCGCTTCCGCCGTATGTTCTCGTCCAATTGCTGTTAACGCTTGAAGCGCTCATTGAATTTGTCGGATAAGAGCCGAACACATACAAGGCCATTTCATTGGCAAATCCGAAGCACTGATATCCGCCGGTTTTTGAGGGGTTGTTTTTGTAAGTCGAGTTGTTTGAATATTGTGTTGATTTAAAGCTTGAAACCTTCGAATTGAAAGCGCTTTGTGTCATTGCTGAAGCGCTCACGCCGGGTACAATGCTCAAAAGCATTATAACTGCCAAAATCACCGTCAAAATTCGTCTTGTTTTTTTCATTTTTTCATGTCTCCTTGCGTAATAATTTTTTGTGTTATAATATATAAGAGCAGTTATTAAAGTCCCTCTCCGAATCTCACCCCCTGATTTTGTTTAAATTAAAAATGACATATTTTGGATCATCGGTTATCAATAATTAAGTAAAAACCAAAATCTTCTTCTTTTGTAAACTATAACTATTGATTGCTTGCCTTTTCGCAAACACAGAACGATGAAATTAAAAAATGATGTCGTTTTATCACATTTTAACCTGTTTCAGATTAAAAGTCAATACCCTAAAACAGATTAACATAAAATTTTTAGGGGTGATGTTATGTACAAACGAATCAGAGATCTGCGCGAGGACAGGGATATGAATCAGACTCAGGTCGCAAAATATTTAAATATGTCTCAAACAGGTTATTCAAAATACGAAACCGGCGAAAATGATTTGCCGACTGCCGTGCTGATAAAGCTTTCAAGACTGTACGATACAAGCATTGATTACCTTTTGGATCAGACAAATGAAATTAAGCCTTATCCTAAAGTAAAATAAAGATATAAAAACAGTGGAATAAATTGCGAATCTATGGTAAAATATAGTTTGACCATACGGTCAGCTAAATTTGATTCGCAGGAAAATGGACGCTCAACAACAACTTTTTACGGAGATATTTATGAAAAAGACGGTAGCATTATTGCTGATTTTTTGCCTTATTGCGTCGCTTCTTGGCGGCTGCGCCTTGTTCGACGACGGAACGGGGAAAACTTTATATTACCCCGTCTATTCCGATACGGCAAGCTTTGATCCGCAGATAGCCGCAGACGAAGCGTCGAGGATAATAGCGGAAAACTGCTTTGAGGGACTTGTTAAATACGACGCAGAAGGAAAAATCGCGCCAGGTGTTGCTTCAAGCTGGGATATCAGCTCGGACGGTCTTGTCTACACTTTCCACCTTGACCACGAGGCCAAGTGGCACATTGGCGACGATGCGCTGGAGGTACTCAAGGCTTATTCGTCCGGCGACTTCAATAAGAGTGTTCTTGCCGAGGATTTCGTGTTCGGTCTGAGAAGATATTTCGACCCCGAAACTCACGCCCAGGCTGATTCAAGGCTGTACCTTATTGAGAACGCTTCCGATGTCGTCACAGGCTCGAAAACTCCCGGCGAGCTTGGCATTAACGCTGTTGACACACACACTCTGGAAATCAGGCTTGAAAGCCCGTCCGACACTTTTCTCAGCGCGCTGATGACAGGCGCGACCATGCCCTGTCGTGAGGAATTTTTCCTTGCGACAAAGGGAAGATACGGTCTTTCGACGGAATACATCATCTGCAACGGAGCTTTTTATCTGTCAGCTCATTCCGACGGCAGCTACATTCAAATGTCGAAAAACGACGACTACAAAAATGCCGGCAGCGTTCTGCCGAAAAGCGTTTTCCTCTATGTCAATTCCTCAGAGGATTCAAGGCTCAACAAGCTTGAAACAGGCGTTTATGATGTATGCCCGGTCAATGTCGAGGGCAAAATGAAAATCAAGGAAAAAGGCATAAGCTTTGAATCGTATCTCAACAGTGTATGGGCGTTTTGCTTCAACTGCGCAGGCGAGGTATTTTCATCGGTTGAAATGAGGGGAGCTGTTTGCAGGTCAATCGACGCAAGCGATCTTCCCGTGCCGGATTATGCCGCAGGCTACAGCAACGGCTTCGTGCCGGATATCTGCATGATAGGCGACAGAACATACCGTTCACTGTCCGGGGAAGCGGCAGGGCTTAAATACGAGCCTGAAATTTCACGCGATATGTTCGAGCAGGGTCTTAAAAAGCTCGGAAAAGGCAGCGCGGAGATAACTCTGCTTTGCCCGGAAGATCTTGAAGACGGCATGAGAAAGCTTGTGCAAAACTGGCAGAAAAACCTCGGAATGTCGCTGAAAATCAAAATCGAGCCGCTCACTGTCGAGGAAATCGACGCAAGAATTGCCGCAGATGATTTTGATGTTGCGTTTTCGTGTATCAGCACTCCCTATGCCTCGGCGGCGGATTTTCTCGCCTCGTTTACACAAAGCGGAGACTACAGGATATTTAACTACACTTCGCTGAATTTTGACGACGCCGTCAAAGAAGCTTCCTACGCTTACAACGCCTCCGACATGGCGCAAAAATGTAAAAACGCTGAGGAGATTATTTTGCAAAACGGCGTTGTTTACCCGGTATTTGACGAAGAATCCTATCTCGCCCTGGGCGAAAATGTCAGCGGAGTTTATCTCACTCAGGCAGGAACGATACCCGTTTTCTCCGGCGGAAAGAGAGTGGACTGACATGAAAAAACAAACTGTTTTGAAAATACTTTCATGGCTGCCGGCGGTGGCTCTGATGGTGATAATTTTCCTTTTTTCGTCACAGTATTCGGACGAGTCCGCGCAGCTTAGCGGAGGACTTTTAGAGTGGCTTGAAAAAGTTTTGCATATCTCCATTTCGCATGGTCCTCTTAGAAAATTTGCCCATGCGCTTGAGTTTTGTGCGCTCGGCGCTGCAGTGGAATTTGGCTTTTTCGTAACGCTAAAAAGAGTGGCGCCGGTAGCTTCGCTCATGTTTTCTTTAGTGTATGCGCTCAGCGACGAGATACACCAGATCTTCGTCCCCGGCAGAGCGTGCATGGCAAAGGATGTTTTCATCGACCTGTGCGGCGCAGCAGCCGGAACGATTTTTGTAATTGTTCTTGTATGGCTTGCAGGGAAGATAAAACGAAATATTTCAAAAGATTAGAGGCTGCCTGATTGGGCGGTTTCTTTTTGCGGTTTTCCTGTTGAATAAGCCCTCACGGTCTTGTCACCTTTTCCTTCTGATTCCATAATATGTTATTGAAGTTTTCTAAATTTCAATACATTTTTAAGGAGGAGACAATATGGCGGACAACAGATCATGTCAGTTCAGCATGAATCCGCGTTCACGAGAGCCGATGTGCATTGACGCGAACAGGATCTATGATTCCTGCTGCGACAAAGACTGCCTTGCCGATTTGAGGGTGACATTTCCGTCGTCTGCGCAGTCGGTCATTGACAATGCCAGCGCAGTGCGATGCCGTAAAGCTGAGATCATCAACTGTTGTGTCGATGTCGAGCCGCTTCAGTTCAACAAAGGCTGCTACAGCGTTGACATAACTTATTTTTTCAAGCTTAAATGCGACCTGTTCGCAGCCGCTTGCTGCGATCCGACAACTGTTTGCGGTCTTGCGACATTTACGAAGACCTGCGTGCTCTTCGGCAGTGAAGGCGATGTAAAAGTTTTTACTTCCGACTTTGGCGAAGACGCAATGGACGCGCAGCTTCCGTGCTCAAACAACAACCCCAGAGCAAAAGTTCAAGTCGTTGACCCGATAGTTCTCGACGCAAAGCTTTGCGATGTTTGCGAATGTTCCGATTCGGAATGCAGAGTGAATATCCCTGCTCATGTTGCAAGACAGTTTGACGGCAATCTCGCTCGTCAGACGGAAGGCAAAGCCGTAAAAGTCACGCTCGGACTTTTCTCGATCGTAGTTCTCGAAAGAGACGCCCAGATCCTTATCCCGTCGGCTGAGTACTGCATACCCAAGAAGGAATGCTGCTTCAACAGCGACGATCCGTGCGACGGTTTCAAGAGGATCAACTTCCCCATGAGCGAATTTTTCCCATCATCAAGTAACCGATGATCTAAAAAAACAAAGCCGCCGTATCATCTTTGATATGACGGTTTTTCATTTAATAGGAAACTGCTCTTTTCCCATTAAACAAAGAATATTAGATAAAAACTCCCGAAAGACTCGAAATCTTTCGGGAGTTTTTGAATATTTACGATATCACTTGACGATAACCGCAAATTTAGCTGTTCTTATCTGTGTTGCGTAAACATAGCTTACAGTGATTATCTGCTTTCCGGCAGCATTCGGATCGAAGCCGGAAACAGTATAATCCTTAACCTCTTTTACAGTGCCGTCGGCAAAGGACGCCATAACTGTAAGTCCGTCGGTCGAAAGGCTCTCACCTTTCAAATAAACCTGTTTTTCGGGAAGAGAAGTGAGCTTGATTGAAGAAAGGCGTGCGCTGACAGTATAGCTGAACTCGGCAGATACGCTTTTTCCCTTGTAGGTATATGTTACGCTCATGATTTTCGTGCCTGCATTTTCAGCATTCATGCCGCCTAATACGACGAGATCAGTGACATCTTCACTCGACGAATCCGAATACTGCGCAACGACCGCAAGACCTGACGCGTCAAAATGTTCACCCTGAACATATCCCGTCTTGTTGGGAACATGGGTAACTTCAATGCTCATGACCTGTCTGCCGATATCGACAGTAAACGGAGCACTGTCAAGAGTTACATCGTCAATGATATATCTGAAAAATACCTGCTGACTTTCCGCAAGAGACGAATCAAATCCTATAAGCTCGGTTTCTTCCGGGAGGATCGACCTGAAGCTGCCGTCGGAATATTTGATTTTCATCGAAACGCCTGTCGGATCAAATTCCTCGCCCGGCAGATAGTTAAGCTTTTCGGGCAACGAGTCGACAATAAGCTCGATCGGAGACGCGATCCAGTGCGCATAGAAAGTAACATCTTCGTCAACGCCTTCGTCTGCGTTGATCCTGTAGCCGCCTTCGGAATCGGTAAACCAGCCGTCAAATTCACATCCTTCGCGCGTAGGCACGGGGAGCTCGCCGACTGTGCTGCCGGTGATAACTTTTCGTTCGGTTTCTTCAATTTCGCCGCCGTTTGCATCGAAGGTTACCGTGCTTTTAAGCGGTTCGGGATTGAATTTCAAAGCCGGTCTGACGCCGTAGGAGGTGTTGTCGATCTGGAAGAAATTGTAGGCTCTGCCGTAGTTGTCGACATTCCAAACGACCGAACTTCCGTCGCAGGTGCGAAGTCTCCATATCGGGTTGCGGTAAGTCTGGGAAAGAGTGGCGACAACATAAAGTCCCTGGCTTTTTGCGTAGTCCGTGCCTTTGGCTTTCCTGAGGTCGTCCTGTTCTCTCGGCGCTGAATTGAAGCCGTAATCGGCATTTATTACATCATAATATGACGGCAGGAAAATCTTATCGTGCGTCGTCACTGTGTCGTAAGAATCGTTTGAATATGTAGATTTGTTTTCAAGCTGAGTCAAGCCGATCATCTCTCTGCCGTTTGCAGCAAAGGCTGTATAAAGAAAATCCTCGTTGAGCCATTTTCTCAAGGAACAGTTTGCCCAGTCGGAAGCGTAGTACGATAGCTCCGGATCGCCGTAATACGAGCCGTCGACATTGACAAGATAATTGTTGAAAGCCTGACTGTCGATAACACTGTCGCACATGATGTATCCCTCGATCGGATCAAGCACGACCCATTTGATAGCTTCAAACTTGAAATAGTAAACAGTGTCCACGCTGTAGCCGTTGTCGTCCTGAAGTGACTTGCCGGCGGCAGAGTCATCTGACGCGACAGACGGTCTGTACTGCGAAAAAGTAACCGCGCGGTATTTTGAGCCGAGATATGAAAAATCGCAGTATTTCATATAGTCCGAAGTCTCTATCAGTCCAAGAGACGCGTCGGACGACTTCATGCAGTAGTTATATGAAACCCATGTTTTTGAAACCTTGTCCAGCGCAGATATCAGCGTTGTGCTTGTCACCTTCGTCTGAGGATAGTTGCCGAAAGTGATTTTGTCGCCGACCTTAAAAGAGCTGACAGGATTTGTGTTGCTGTCAGAATCCATGGCGACGATCTCATCAGCCTTTACAGAACGGCTGCTGCTTTCGGGCAAAGCAAAAAGCCCTGCCGAATGGGTCATAAGAAACGACAGCAGAAATGCAATAATTCTTCTCATATTTTTTCTCCTCTCGAAATGAAAATATATGCCAATTTTCTTCACCTTAAATTTTAGACTATTTCCGGGATTTTGTCAATAAGGCATATCGGATTTTTCGCAAAGAAAAATATTTCCTCGTGCTTTTTGAGAATGATTTATGTTTTGCGAACTAATATTATTACTGATCGAGAGAAGCATTCCTATAAACAATAATGAGATGAAGGTGTTTTCAGACACGATCATCTCATTATTACTTTTATCTGCTTTCGACGATAATGAAGCTTACATCATCTTTTCAATGGATTTGAGAGCCTTTTCCACATATTTTTTCATGCCGGAATTTTTCGATGCAACCGCGCTGCCGACAAGGGCTGTCGCGCTGCCTATAGCCATTGCGACTCCTACGCCTTTCATGATGCTTGAAACGCTGTTTTTCTTCATAAAACATACCTCCGTGATTCGTTTTTATCTGCGTTCATTTTTTATTATTACCCGAAATATAATTTTTAGAAGAAAAAATGTTGTTTTTGCTATTGTAAAATGATAAAATATAATGAATATAAATTTTAGGAAGTGCAAAAAATGCTGAACGTTGTTATGGTCGAGCCTGAAATTCCGCAGAACATGGGCAATGTTGCCCGGACCTGCGCCGTAACGGGAACACGGCTTCATATAATAGAGCCGATGGGCTTTAAAATCGATGACAAAAAACTGAAGCGCGCAGGACTCGACTACTGGCATTTGCTCGACATAACCTACTACAAAAATCTTGAAGATTTTTTTGAAAAAAATGACGGGGAATATTTTTTCTTTACAACGAAAGCCCGTCACAGATACAGCGATGTGAAATATCCCGAAAATACCTACCTTTTCTTCGGCAAGGAGACAAAAGGTCTGCCCGAAGAATTGCTCAAAAACAATCCCGGCAGATGTGTGAGGATCCCAATGCTCAACAATGCTCACGCCCGCAGCATAAATCTTTCAAACAGCGTCTGCGTCGGTGTTTACGAGGTTCTAAGACAATGGGATTTCCCCGAACTGCTGTGTGAGGGTGAGCTGACAAAATATTCGTGGGACTGATATACGGAGGAAAAGAATGAACTGGATCTGGAAAGGCAGAGACGATGTTATTTTCGAAACTGCCGAAAACAAAAAGCGCAAAGAAAAAATCAAAAACATAAAACGATTTGTCACAGCCGCCGTTGTTTTGATCGTGATCGCAGTACTGCTGATTTTGAAGCAGTACAATTTCGATCTGTCCGCCGCAATGGGCAGGGAAAAACCTGCCGAAGAAGCGACTTCTTCTCTTGAGCAGAACGACGCAAAAAAATATTCCGCAGAGAAAAAAACTTTTCTTTTTTACTGCTGCAACGATGAAAAAACCGCGCTTGATTTTTTGATTTTAATGCGAATTGATTTGTCCGACGATGTGGTGAATATCCACCCTGTCGATGTCAATGCGAAAGCTCTTTCCTACCGCGACTTTGCAGGCAGTGTGACCGGCAGCGCAAGCAACTGCTTCAAAACAGGCGGCAGCGCAAT
>JAFSTS010000056.1 GCA_017445685.1 Clostridia bacterium
ATGCTTTGACCTCGGTCCGCTTCACAATCCTGCAAACCTCACGGGAATCAAAGCCTGCCAGAAGATCATGCCTGATGTTCCTCAGGTCGCTGTTTTCGACACAGGATTCCATCAGACGATGCCCGACTACGCTTATATGTATGCTCTGCCGTACGAATATTACGAAAAATATTCTATTCGCCGCTACGGTTTCCACGGCACATCTCACCGTTTTGTCAGCATGAAGACAAACGAGCTTCTCGGCAACCCCGAACACAGCAAAATCGTAACTTGCCACCTTGGAAACGGCTCTTCCATCTCTGCTGTTGTTGACGGAAAATGTTTCGACACAACGATGGGCGTTACCCCTCTTGAAGGTATCATGATGGGTACAAGATGCGGCTCTATCGACCCCGCTATCGTTCCGATCCTCATGAAAAAAGAAGGTCTGTCCCCGGACGAAGTTGACACATTGATGAACAAAAAATCAGGAATGCTCGGTCTTTGCGGAACAAGCGACAACCGTACTATAGAAGCAAGAGCCAAAGAGGGCGATGAAAGAGCAAAGCTTATTGAATCCATGCTCTGCCACCAGCTTACAAAATATATCGGCGGTTTTGCGGCTGCAATGGGCGGCATTGACGCTATTGTATTCACCGGCGGAATCGGAGAAAACAATCCGCAGTACAGAGACCGTGTTTGCGACAAGCTTGCATTCATGGGCGTAAAAATCAACTATGATATAAACAACAAACTCAAACGCGGCGTTGAGGGTGAGATATCTACCCCCGATTCTTCGGTCAAGGTTTACGTTGTCTGCACAAACGAAGAACTGATGATTGCCCGCGACACAAAAGAAATCGCAGAAAGCTTATAATAACTGCCGACGGCATATCACTTTCAGCCGGTTAATCTTTACCGGTTAAGGCTAAATGAAAAACCCTCTTTTGAAAAAACAAAGGGGGTTTTTGAAACTTTTATTGTTTTTTATGAGGGATATATGGAAAGCATCAGAAAACTAATCGAAAGAAACACTCCGGAAATTGCAGAGTGTTTTACTCTTGAAAAAATTGAAAAGGAAAACGGAGCTGACAAATGCGAATTCTTCTCACGCGGCGGTAAGATCGTTCTTCGCGCAAACGACAATGTCGGTCTTGCTCACGCCTACTGGTGCTATCTGAAAAAATACTGCAAGGCTTATTTTTCGCACTGCTCTTCTTTCAGCGTTGAAATCGAAAACAGCGCTGCTCCCCTGCCCGACGAAGCTTTTAAAAAAATTATTACTCAGAAAAAAAGAGTTTATTTAGACTATATTACCTATTCCAATTCAATGTGGACATGGGAATGGGATAAGTGGGAAAAAGAGCTTGATTTTATGGCAATGATGGGGGTCAATCTTGCGCTCAATGTTGTCGGAAACGACGCAGTTTTATTCAATGCCCTTGTCAATTCAGGTCTTTCGCCAAGAAGCGCAGGCTATTTTGTTTCCGGCCCGGCTTTTTTTGCATGGCAGATGACCGGTAAAATTGATTCACACCTTCCGAGAAACGATTACGAAAACTACGAAAAGCAGTTACAGCTTGCAAAAAAGATCCACGACAGAATGCTGGAGCTTGGAATAGAGCCTGTTCTTTCAACCTTTAACGGGCAGATCTCCGAGAAAATCATAAAGCTTTTCGGCAAGGTCAAAAACTATCGAAACGAGCAATGGTCAGCTTTTCCGTCAACAAAAAAAATCGACATTCTTGACGAGAGATTTAAAAAGCTCATGCGCGAATATATGTTTTTCCAGGAAGAAAAAATCGGAAAAGCAAACTACTATATGTGCGACTATTTCTGCAATTTCGATCATAAGACCGACAAGCATAAATATATTGCTCCCCTTGCCGAAGAATTTGGGAAAATACTCAATTTCTGCGTTGAAAGCAAAACGCCGTGCGTTGTTTTTCCCTCGGAAGGATACAACAAAATTTTTCTTTCCGAGCTTAAAGGCTGTGACAAGCTTGTTCTTGACCTTGACGGAACGATGGCTGCCTACACAAACTTCTTTGACGGCAACGATTATATAATCGGAAATTCCCACAACAACAGTCCTCACCAAAGCCTCAGAGGCGACATTCGCTCTCTTGCAAAAAACGAATTTGCTACCGCCGCCAAGGAGCATGAAAATGTTGCAGGAGTCGGATTTTTCCCCGAATCAATTGAGCAAAACCCGATGTATCATGAACTCATGTTTGAAATGATGACGCAAAACAATGAAATCGACATTGACTCATGGGTCAAAGATTATATTCAAAGAAGATACAAAACCTCATCACCTTCCGTAGTTGAAGCGTATAAGCTTCTTGTTGACACCTGCTACAGCGAGAAAAACAGCGCGACTGATATCGGCTCCACTTTTTGTGCAAGACCTGTTGCAGATTTAAGGCACACTGCGCCCTTCGACACGATCAAGGTCGGATATGACAACAAATTGCTGCTGAAAGCAGTAAAGCTTTTGCTTAAAGATGAAATAAAGAACTACAATATGTGTTATTGTCTTGTGTTCACAACAATCACTCTTCTCGACAACTATGCGTACAGCTTATATGAAAAAATCATGAAAAGCTACTATGCGCGGGACAGGCAGAATTTCGAAAAACATATTGAAGAGTTCCTCAAGCTTTTGGAAGATGCGGACAACATTCTGACGACTTTTGACAGAACAAATGCAAAATTTGTTTTTGACGAGCTTCTGTCCATTTCGGCAAATGATGAAGAAGAAAAATCAAACAGTCTTAACTACCTTTCCTCGCACACTATCTGGGGTCCGCTTACGCTTGAATGCAGAAGATATGACTGCAACTGGATATATTTAAGCGAATTTTTC
>JAFSTS010000057.1 GCA_017445685.1 Clostridia bacterium
GACCTTGCCGAAGCGGAGAAGATAGTATCACAGCCGTTCCCGCAGCAGGACGAGCTTTCGCAAAAGCAGTCACGTCTGAAATCTCTGACGGAAGAACTGACGAAAGAAGCCGCGGAACGTAAGAAAAACGCTCCTGCAAAGGAAAAGACTTGCTATTTCAGCCGTGCCGAGCATAGGAAGAATTTGCAGAGAAATATTGCAAAGGCGGCTCCGAAAAAGCAAAAATCCAAGGATAAGAGCAGGGATTCGCAGGGAATCGAATGATAAAATCGGCGGACAGTCCACACGGGCTGTCCGCTGTTTCATGTAATGCATATAAAACCTCCGGTGGCGATTGATTTTTTTACAAGACTATGACCGAAAGCGAGTGTGTCGCAGAGCTTATGAAGATGTATCAGCGGCTGACCGAGAAATAAAAAGAGCGGACAGGCTTTTGTGGTCTGTCCGCTCTTTGTTGTTATCATAAGTCTGTTGCAGTGCAAAATTAAGGAGGGGAAAGCAGCCGCACGGGCTGCAAAAACTCACTCCAACAGACTTTTGATCTCTTCGTCGCTCATGCCTTTGGCTTTCAACTTGTCACAGCATTTCTTTTGCTTGTTCACTGGTAAGAAGTCCTTTTTTCACAAGTTCTTCCAACATCTCACGTCTGCCCTCAACTCTGCCTTTTTTCTCTCCTCTTCTTTCAGCGGAGGTTATGCTTGTATTGTAGTCTGCACGAGCCTTTTCACGCATTTCTGCCTGTACGCGGAGATGTTCGTCCGCGTTTACGGAAAGTATTTTCTCGGCGCAGGCTCTTAGGTATTCATTGCCGTCCATTTTTAACATCTCGACCTCCTCCTTTCCCGATTTGAGAAGTCTTAACCATTGTTTCTGTGCGGTCGGTTCCGTCTTGCTTATCTTGTTCAGCTCAAAGAATACTATCTGCCACTTATCGGACAAGACTTCATGCCGCTTTTCCTCGATAGGCAGAAAGCACGAATAATAGTCCTCCGTGTCGAACATATTGTAATCCAACAGGTTTATCGAAATGGTCTTTTTCAACTTATCGTAGTTCGCGCCTTTCTTCATATCGTCGGTTATCATCTTTGACTGATAAATAATCGTGCGCTCGGCGTAGTAGTCCATGCTCTCGACCTGCATTTCGATGTTGACCTGTTCGTCATTGGTCTTTGCCCTTATGTCAAGTCTGCTTTGCTTCCAGTCGGCGTAATCGGTGGGTATCTCGGGATTCAGCACCGTTATATCCTCGGGAGAAGCTATTTCAAGCCCGATGACCTGATTCAAAAAGCCCATAAGAATTTTCTTGTCACTGCCGAAAACAGCCTTAAAAACCACATCGTTCGTCGCGGGGTAGAATGTTTGGTTATCCATTTTCATCGCGCTCCTTTAACTCTTTTTTCTTAGTCATTATGCGTTCCTTGATGTAAAAGAAAAGTCTGAATCCTCCGCCGAAAACAATTACTTGAAAAGCCGCCCAAATAAGAACTTCCGGAATGTTAATTACTGTTTCCATCTTGAACCTCACTTTCCAAAATCTCCATTTTATCAACGGCAATCAGAATGTCAATGTTTA
>JAFSTS010000058.1 GCA_017445685.1 Clostridia bacterium
GACAAAAGACAAAAACAATGTCTTTTAAAGAGAGGAAACTACTGTGTCTTATGATAAAGGATTTTCCTAAAGATCCGGGAGGTATATACACGATTAGCCATATTCTCGAATTAGTGGGAATAAGCCGAAACTCGTATTACCGTTATATAAAAGATGAAAGATACGGACTTTCGGTTGATGAGCGTGACAAGCTTGATGAGAGGTATGTGCGTCTTGCATTTGAGTACAAAGGATACAAAAAGGGAGTTCGCATGGTATATATGCTGATACCAAAACTGTCAGGCAAAAAAATAGGTATTGACAGGGTACGTCTGATTATGAGAAAATATGATATGAACAGTGGTGTAAGACAAGCAAATTCTTCAAGGAAAGCAGCTGCAAAAATTCTTGAAACATACGGTAAACCCAACTTACTGCGCAGAATGTTCCGCCTTTACAAACCGAACGAAGTAAGACTGACAGATGTTACCCACCTTAAATACGGTGAGGGTTTAAAAGCCTATGGTTCAGCTCTTATTGATCCGGTAACAGGAATGCTGATTGCGTTTATTGTATCAGAAAACAATGACATTGAGCTTGCAAAAGAAACTCTTCGCCGTATGGACAGACATCCCTGCATTAACGGAGGAATCTTACACTCCGATCAAGGCTCCGTGTATTTATCTCCGAAATTTCAAAAAGAGGTAGAAAAACTCGGACTTAATCAATCTATGTCAAAGAGAGGCAACTGCTGGGACAATGCGCCGCAGGAGTCGTTTTTCGGTCACTTCAAGGACGAATGTGATTATTCGGAATGTAAGAATATTGATGAACTGCGGCAGGTCATAGAAGAATATGCTTATTAGTACAACCACGAACGTGGAATGTGGGAACGCAGGCATATGACCCCGGTAAAGTACGAAGAGTATCTACTTTCAATGACCGATGAGGAATTTGAAAAACACCTTGACAGAGAAAAAGAAAAATACCACGAAATGCAACAAATAGCAGCAGAGAAAGCAAAGGCACGATACAGGACACTTGGCGTATAGTATATAGGAGGATATCAGATATGCAGGACACAGTACTTAAGGAAATACCCGAAGAGATTATGGCATATGCCGGACATCGCTATGTGCGTCTTATCGCAAAAAACGGCGATTTTTATTATACAGATGATTTTTATTCTGCGATGTATGAAAAGATTACGCAGGATAATATGAGCTATGTAGAAGCGTACAATGCACTCGGATTTGACACAGAAGTGCTTACAGAAGCTCGCGCAAATTCGGCAGGAACAAGGGCGGTGAAAAGAATGAAAAACAGAAAACTGTTTGAAAAAAGTCCGGCAGATTTTGACTCGGATACAACTTTTGAGGAAATGGTGAAAAAATGCGTCGATGGTGATATGAGCAGAGAGGAGCTTTATGCAAATATGGCGGCTCGACTTATCGTACTTGAAGAAATGAATAAGGCTTTAAAAAAAACTATACAATCCGAACCGGAGAAGAAGAAATAAATGTAGATATGGGCAAAGAGCAGAACACAGACGAGAAAATCAGCATAATGGATGCTTTTACCGTTAGCCCGCTTGCAGAAATGCTTAAGCTGAAACTTAGCGATTGTATGGCACTTTTCAAGGTTTACAGAACCACATATTACAATAATAAAAACAGCGCTCAAAAAGAGGGCGGCAGGAAATATGAGCTAAACAAAGAAGACATGGAGATTAAGCTGCGTTTCATTGAGATTGTCAAAAAAATCGGCTATGTTCCGGGCAGCCGTACATTCCATACATTTATGATACGTGATTACGGAATACATGTAAGCGTTGACAGATGTCGCCGTTTAATGAAAGAAATGAATTTGTTTCCGATTAACGGAAGACCTCCTGTGAAAAAAGCAAAGAAAAAAGCAGGAACGCACTGTCACCCATGCGCAGCTGTTGAAAACCTTGTATGTCAGGATTTTTACCAAGGAGCAAGAAATGTAATATTGACCGACATAACATATTTGTACACTAACGAATACCAAAAGGTTATATATCTTTGTGTGTTTTACGACTGCTTTACCAAAGAGGCTTTAGGCTGGTCTGTCCGCAAAGATATGACAACGGCTATTGTACAGGAAGCATATGACAAAATGATGGAAAGTCACGGAGATGAACTGCGTGGAACAAAAGTCCTGATACACAGCGATCAAGGTTCTCAGTATACCTCAACGACTTTCAAGCAGCTTTTGTCAGATGAAGGATTTTTGCAGTCAATGTCAGAACGTGGAAATTCTCAGGATAACGCTCCCATGGAATCTTTTTTCGGGCGAACGAAGGAACGTATACTCAAC
>JAFSTS010000059.1 GCA_017445685.1 Clostridia bacterium
AAACACACAATATATGATATTGCAAATCGACCAATTTGTCAATATCTTCGACCAATTTATATCTTATTTCAGGTTTTCTTCTGATTATTCCGAGTCCCGAACAGGGCACGTCACAAAGCACCTTATCAAAAAGATCGAAATCACTGTTTTCCACAGAAGCATCGTTTAAAACAGTTTGAACGATATCTATTCCGAGCCGCTCAGCTCCCTGCTCAATGAGTTTCAGCCTTTGAGGGTATATATCGCACGAGACAAGCCTGCCGACACCGTTCATGTTCTGACAGAGTGTAAAGCTTTTTCCTCCCGGAGCAGCACAAACATCAAGGACTTTTTCACCGGATTTAGCGTCAACAAGACGGCACGCGATCTGCGAGGAAAGATCCTGAACATGAAACAGACCTTCACGAAAGCAATCCGAATCTGCCGGACTGCCAACAGGCTCAATTTCAAGAGCGTCCTCCAAAGTTGGAACAAGGGATGATTTTATATTCTCTTCTTCAAGCTTTTTCTGAAGCTCAGGCACACTGATTTTCAAGGTGTTGACCTTTATGTAAATCGGAGCTGCGCCGATACTGTTTTCAAGAATCATCACTGCCTGCTGTTTACCGAAATGATTCGTCCATTCATCGCAAATCCATTTTTCACATGAATATTTTATGCTAAGGTAATCTTCGCTGTTTTCGTCCGGGAATTTTACGTCGTTTCTTGAAATGTTTCTCAAAACGGCATTGACAAGTCCCGAAGCAAAAGCGCAGGAATTTTTCTTTACTATCTCAACGCTTTCGTTTACTGCCGCGCTGTCGGGAACTGCGTCGGAAAACAATATTTCATATGCTCCCATCCTCAACGCCGTAAGCACCTGAGGTTTTAATTTTTTTAAAGGCTGTTTTAAATAAAGCGAAAGGTTAAAATCAAGCAGCTTCATCCTTTCGATCACGCCGTAAACAAGTCTGCTGACAAACCGTTTTTCGAGTCTGTCAAGTGAATGATTGTTGAGCGACGAATCAAGCAGAAGATTTGAATAAGACTTTTGAAAATGTACTTTATAAAGCACTTCAAAGGCAATTTGTCTTGTCTTTTGCATAAATTATCTCCGATCGCTTCTTCTTGAAAACATCAAAACAAGCCGCAAAAGGTTGGCAAGCGATGTTGCAAGAGCCGCCACATAAGTCAGCGCCGCCGCCCTGAGAACTTTTTTAGCTCCTCCGATCTCATCGTCATAGAGAAGCGAGGTTTCGTCGATAACCTTAATGGCTCTTGCGCTGGCGTTAAATTCAACAGGAAGCGTCGCAAACTGGAAGAATGCCACGAGCGAATAAAGTATCAAGCCGAGCGTAATAAGATAGTCGCCTATAGGCTGTGAAAAAAACATACCGACAATTGCAATCGGAATACCGAATCTGGAGCCGAAATTGCACACAGGTATAATAGCGTTTCGAAGTTTTATCGGAAAATAACTTTGCGCATACTGCGCTGCATGACCTGCTTCGTGGCAGGCTACGCCTACTGCCGCAATTGAAGTTGATGAATAAACTTCATCAGAAAGACGGATCACATTGTTTTTCGGATCAAAATGATCTGTGAGATTGCCGTTTACATGTTCAATGACAACATCCGTTATGCCGTAGTGATTCAAAACCGCCTGAGCCGCCTGAGCGCCGGTCAGACCTCGAGAATTTCTGATTTTTGAATATTTGCTGAAATTCCTTTTTACCTTCGCCTGCGCCATAAGCGCAAAGATTATTGCAGGTCCTACAATTATCAGATAGTACCAGTAACTCAAAAGATACCCGGACATCATCGAACCCATGCCGGAATAGTATCCCATTTTCTCACTCCCCTAAAAAAGTGTCAGGCATGATTTTATTGCCTGCAAGAAAAGCAGAAGCCTCCATGGCTTTTTTCCCTTCAAGCTGAAGAGACAAAATCTCTATGGCTCCGTCACAACAGGAGACAACAAGTCTCTTTTTGCTTTCGATTATTTTTCCCGGCTCTCCGCCGAATTCCTCAATAACCTTTGCTTTCAGGATCTTCATCTTTTTACCATTAAGAAATGTGTGCGCGATCGGCCACGGAGACAAGCCTCTGACTTTATTATGAATATTTAAAGATGTATCATTCCAGTCAATGACTGACATTTCCTTGTCAAGAAGCGGCGCATACGATGAAAGCGAGTCGTCCTGTTTTTCAAATTCAGCCAGACCGCTTTCAAGCAGTTCTATCGTTTCCATTAGCGTCTTTGCGCCGAGAAGAGACAATCTGTCGTACAGTTCGCCTGCGGTTTCATCGGGATCGATTTTTACCTGCTTTTTCAAAATCATGTCGCCGGTATCAAGACCTTCGTCCATACGCATGGCAGTTACTCCAGCATATTCGTCGCCGTTTATCACTGACCACTGGATAGGCGCAGCGCCCCTCAGCTTCGGCAAAAGCGAGCCGTGAATGTTGACGCAGAAGTATTTTGGATAATCAAGTATCTGCTTTGGCAGAATTTTTCCGTATGCGACAACGACTATAAGCTCGGGATCAAGTTCTTTTATCAGTTCAATAACGCTTTCGTCACGAAGCTTTTCAGGCTGAAATACTTTAATTCCGTTTTCAAGCGCCTTCACCTTTACTTCCGGCGGAGTTATCACTCTTTTTCTTCCGACAGGTTTGTCCGGCTGGGTGAAAACTCCGACAACATCGTGTTTTGAGTTTATCAGTTCCTCCAGACAAGGCACTGCAAAGCTCGGCGTACCCATAAAGACTATTCTCATTGATTTTCCTCCGGGGATTTTACGGCAATATCGCTGATAACGATCCCGTCCAAATGGTCAAGCTCGTGGCAAAAGGCTCTCGCTTTAAGTCCTACACCCTTGAAAACCTGCCATTTTCCGTTTCTGTCCTGCCCCTTGACCATAACTTCCATCGGTCTGTCGGTGTAAAAACTCTGGCCGGGCAAAGAAAGGCAGCCTTCGACTTCACACTGTCTGTTCTTGCTTTCGGAAACAATCTCAGGGTTTACAAGCTCCACACAGCCGTCGCCGATATCAATTATGACGACTCTTTTAAGTATTCCAACCTGTACTGCGGCAAGACCCACGCCCTGCGCAAAATACATTGTCTCTTTCATGTCGTCGATAAGCTCGGCAAGTTTTTCATCAAATTTCTCAACTTTTCTGCTTGTTTTAGAGAGAATCGGATCTCCCGTTTTTACAATATTTCTGAGTGCCATACTATTCCTTCTTTATCACAACAGATTTTCCGGATTGATATCAGCAAATGCCGAAATATCCGAAAAGAGTTTATTTTTTGAAAATTCAATAAGTAAATCAGATATCATCGACCTGAATGCTCTTGAGTTTTTGCATTTGAGGATCAGTCTGTATCTGTATTTGTTTCCTACTTTCACGATTTTCAAAGGCGCAGGTCCCAAAGCAATAACATTCATGCTGCCTTTTTTTTCGTCAAGCTTTCTTTTAAGGAGCGTAAAAAACGCATAAGACGCAGTTTTTGCCTTTGTATCGTCCTCTCCCACAAAGCATACTGTACACAAATCGCAATAAGGCGGATATATCATCATTTTACGAAGCTTGATTTCGTAATTATAAAAGGAATC
>JAFSTS010000060.1 GCA_017445685.1 Clostridia bacterium
AGTCCGAGAAATCCGCAGGCCGTAATTAAAGTATAATTTGGTTTTTTGATTTTTTTTGCCGGGCTCATCAGTTTCCTCTTTCATCAAATAATTTATAATAATTATATAACAAACCGCTTCACATTGTCAATTTTTTCATAATAAAAAAGATGGTTTGTATTGTTGATTTAAGTGTCAAGCGACTACTTGTCTAAATATAATATAGTAAGGAATGAAAAATTTTCCTCCCCGAAAAGATGTTTAAATTTTCAAACTTTTGTCAAGAATAATATTGCAAGAAAAAACATTACGGAGAGTGATAAAAATGATAAAACGGGGAGATATCTACTATGCCGATCTGAGCCCGGTAGTCGGCTCGGAACAGGGAGGAATCAGACCTGTTTTGATTGTTCAAAACGATGTTGGCAACAAATTCAGTCCGACTGTCATTGCCGCTGCGATCACAAGCCGAAAATATAAGGCAAAGCTTCCTACTCACATAAGCGTCAACGCTGACGAATGCGGACTTTCAAAGGATTCAATCGTTCTCTTGGAACAGGTTCGCACGCTTGATAAAAGAAGGCTTCGTGAGAGAATGGGCAATCTTGACGATACCGATATGGATAGAATTGACAGAGCATTAAGCGTTAGTTTTGGACTGGGCGAAGCTACATAAGCTTCGCCTTTGTTGTGTATTAAGATTAAATTGAGGGAAAACATGGGAAGAAAAATCACAGTACTTGTTTTGCTTTTGAGTATGTTTGCTGTTTTGGGAACAAAACTATATTTCCTGTCCGGCGGAGACAGGGTCAATGCTTCAGTGTCGGGGGCTGCAAAAACTTTGCTCGTAAGCGAAATCCGGGGAAATATTTACGACTGCAATTTCGAAAAGCTTGTAAACTTCGATCAGCAGACAGTTACAGCCGCAAAGCCTTGTATCCAAAGCGCAGACCTTTTGAAAAGCCATCTTACAAAGCAGCAATATCTGACGCTTCTTTCAAATATCGGAAAAGGCACAATTTTTTTGGAGGAGACAGAGGATCTTCAATTTGAAGAAGATACGGTCAGGACGGCAAAGGTTTTCAAAAGGTATTCAAAAAATCAAACTGCCTGCCATGTCATCGGATATATAAATTCCGCCGACAATGTCGGAGTCAGCGGCATTGAAAAAAGTTATGATTTGCTTTTGAAAGAGGACGAATCAAAATTGAAGCTTAGATTTTTTGCCAATGCTCAAAACGGTGTTCTTGTCGGCGACAAAATAGAGTTTTTGTCAGAAAACTATTTTTCAAAAAAAGGCGTCAAGCTGACAATCGACAAAAACATTCAGGAAATATGTGAAAACGCAATGAAGCTTTTTTCAAACGACTGCGGCTCGTGCGTCGTCATGGACGCAGATAAATCGCATATCAAGGCAATGCTAAGCACGCCGGGCTTTGACTGTGACAATGTTGCAAAATCTCTCACAGGTGAAAACTCGCCTCTTTTAAACAGGGCGCTTACTGCTTACAGTGTTGGATCGGTTTTCAAAACGGTTGTCGCAGCGGCGGCTGTTAAGTACGGTTTTGACGGCTTTGAGTACGACTGCAAGGGAAGCGTTGCTGTAGGGGATCACATATTTTCGTGCTCGTCTAATGTAAGCCACGGGAAAGAAAACATCTCCTCGGCGCTTGCTGATTCCTGCAACACATATTTTATCTCCCTTGCCATGAAGCTCGGCGCAAAAAAACTTATTGAAACAGCCGAAAATCTCGGCTTTTCACAAAGCTACAGATTATGCGACGATATATCGTCCGATGAAGGATATCTGCCAAACGAGGACGAGATCATCTCAGACGGAACGCTTGCCAATCTTGCCTTCGGTCAGGGATCGCTAATGGCGTCTCCGCTTCAGGTCGCAGTTTGTTACAGCGCTATGGTGACGGACGGAACGCTTAGGTTTCCCTCGCTTGTCGAAGGAACGGTTGATACCGACGGCAGTTTTATTGCAGATGAGCAGACTGCTCTGTCTGTCAGAGCGCTCGACAAGCAGGTTGCTGACAGGATAAGAGAGCTGCTGACGGCAAATTTCAGCTATGAAAACTATTCTTCCGCAAAGCCATCGTATAAGGATTGCCTGTCCGGCGGAAAAACCTCGACAGCGCAGACGGGATGGTATGACGAAAATTCAAAGGAGATACTTCATTCATGGTTTGCAGGCTTCGTTACCGTGGGGCAGGAAAACTATGTTATTGTCGTTTTCAAAGAAAACGGAACGAGCGGAGCTGTGGACTGTGCGCCGGTTTTTAAGGAAATTGCCGACAGAATCATAATTTACCGTCGAAAATCATAGTATTACCAGAAACCGTAAGTGATGACGGATGATGTGGAGGACGCTATGAAAAGATCGCTTTGTTTTATGATGTCAATGATTATGTTTTTGTTAGTTCCTTTCGTTGCATCGGCAAAGGAGGATACGGATGAACTGCCTGTTGAAATAAAGGCAAAGGCTGCAATTTTGATGGACTGCAATTCAGGGAAAGTTCTTTTGAAATATAATGAACATGAAAAACTTCCGCCGGCTTCTGTGACAAAAATCATGCCGCTGCTTTTGATAGTTGAAGCAATCGACGACGGAAAAATATCTTTGTCGGATACAGTGACAACATCTGCCGACGCCGCAGCAAAGGGAGGCTCTCAGATCTGGCTTAAGGAAGGCGAGACGATGAGCGTTGCCGATCTGCTAAAGGCAGTGACAGTTGCCAGCGCAAACGACGCGTGCGCCGCTCTCGCTGAATTTTTGTCGGGAAGCGAAAAGGAATTTGTCCGGCTGATGAACGAGCGCGCAAAACAGCTTGGCATGAATGATACTGTTTTTTAT
>JAFSTS010000061.1 GCA_017445685.1 Clostridia bacterium
GATAGGCGACGGTGTAATGCCCTCCAACGAAGGCAAGGGATACGTTCTTCGCCGCCTGCTCAGGAGAGCTGCCCGTCACGGCAGACTTATCGGTATAAACGAACCGTTCCTGTCCGAGGTTTGCAAGACGGTCATTAAAGAAAATGCCGACGGCAAAGTCCTCAGCGGAAGCGACGCTTTCAAGCTTTCCGATACATACGGCTTCCCGATAGATCTGACAAGAGAAATTCTTGAAGAAAAGGGAATGAGCGTTGACGAAGAAGCTTTTAACGAGCTTGTGCTTGAGCAGAGAAAACGCTCCAGAGACGCAAGAAAAGATGCCGGCGCGGAAGCATGGAAAGACGGCGGACTTGACATGAGCGGCATTGAAAAGACAACATTTGTCGGCTATACCGACTTTGAGACAGACGCAAAAATCATAGCCTTGTATTCTGGCAATGAAAGAAAAGAATTTATCGAAAACGGTCAGGAAGCTTCCGTCATTCTTGATAAGACAAGCTTCTACGCCGAAAGCGGCGGACAGGCAGGCGACAGCGGCGAGATCCTGCTTGGAGACACTGTCTTTGAGGTTTCCGACACTATCAAGGTTGCGGACGGTATTTTCGTTCACAACGGCTTCCTTCGCGACGGCGAGGGCATCAAGGTCGGCGACGAGGTAAAGGCAGTTATCGACTCCGAAAAGAGAAAGTCCACCATGAGAAACCATACGGCAGCGCATCTTCTTCAGGCTGCGCTTCGTCAGGTGCTCGGAAGTCACGTTGAGCAGGCGGGACAGTTTGTAAATGAAAAAGAAGTCAGATTCGACTTTACCCACTTTTCGGCCATGACGGCAGAGGAGATCAGGACTGTTGAAAACATCGTCAATGAGCAGATACTGAAATCCGCTCAGGTCACGATGACCGAGATGCCGATCGAAGAAGCGAAAAAGCTTGGCGCAATGGCGCTTTTCGGAGAAAAATACGGCGATATCGTAAGAGTTGTCAAAGCAGGAGACATCTCCGTTGAATTTTGCGGTGGAACTCATGTTTCAAACACATCGAAGCTCGGACTTTTCAAGATACTCAGCGAATCCTCTGTTGCTTCGGGCGTCAGAAGGATACAGGCTGTCACCGGCAAAGGCGTGCTTGACCTGATTGAAAACAACATGGCGGTTTTGTACGGCGTGGCAAAGGCGATGAAGATGGATAATGTCGGCGGTATTGAAAAAAGAGCTGCAAGCCTTATGAACGAGGTCAGACTCAAGGATAAGGAAATTGAAAAGCTTTCCGGCGAGCTTTCTTCGATAAAGGCGGCAGGAATGTCCGATAACGCCGAAACAGTCGGCAAGTTCAAGTTTGTCAGCGGCGTATTTGAAAACATCCAGTCCGACGAGCTCAGAACTATGTGCGACAAGGCAAAGCAGTCCGACGAGCCTGTCGTTATGATAGTCGCAAGCAAAAACACTGAAAAGCAGACAGTGTCGTTTGCTGTCGCGTGCACTCAGGCTGCCGTAAAACTCGGAGCCAATGCAGGAAATATTGTCAGGGAAGCCGCCAAAACAGCAGGAGGCAACGGAGGCGGAAGACCCGATACGGCAATGGCAGGCGGCAAGGACATCACCAGGACGGACGACGCTATTGCAAAGGCTAAAGAAATTGTCGAATCTATCTGACGGAGGAAAACGAAATGAACGATTGCTTGTTTTGTAAAATTGTTGCAGGGGATATCCCGTCATCTAAAGTCTATGAGGACGAATATGTTTACGCTTTTAACGATATCGATCCCCAGGCGCCGACGCATATTCTCTTTATTCCCAAAAAGCACATTTCATCTGCTGCGCAGATAGACGCAGAAAACAGCTTTATTGTTTCCAAAATTTTTGAGGCTATTGCAAAAGTTGCCAGGGAAAAGAAGCTTGACGACGGCTTCAGAGTTGTTTCCAATGTTGGCGAAAGCGCCGGACAGACTGTGCCGCATCTGCATTTTCATGTTCTCTCAGGCAGAGACATGACATGGCCTCCCGGCTGATCATATGGAGGACGGGAGCGGATATGTAAAAAGACCGCTGCTGCTGATTGGAGCAGTGTTCTTTGTTACGCTTTGGTTTCTGACTTCGTTCAGGACCCGTTGGATGATCATTGCAGCTCCGGCGGCGGTGTTTGCCGTCGGAGCGGTTATGCTTTGCGTTCATAAAGCCCGTGCGCTTACGATTTTCTTAACATTTTTGAGTGTTGCCGCTGCCTGTTTGTGCTTCATGAGAGCCGAGAAAGAATACTCGTTTGTCATTTCCACCGTGCCGGGACACGACAGAAATGTCGTCGGTCAGGTTTACGAAAAACAGTATTTGGACGACGGCGCAAGGTGTGAAGTCAGGGTAACGAGCGTTGACGGCGTTGAAACCAACTTCAAAATGACAGTGGATTTCCCCGAAATTGCTCCCGAAAAAATTGAAAAGTTCGTGCCTGTCAGTTTTCACTCCGACATTTCAGATTTTGAAAGCAAGAACATTGTCTATATCAACCGTCTGAGGTCAGATAAAATCTATGCTTCAGGCATCTGTTTTCAGGATCAGTTAAAGATTGAAGAAAATGAGCAAAAAGATATAATATTTCTGCTCAATCAAACCAGGGAGAAAATCAGCAAAACAATAACGGATTTTTTGCCAAACGATAACGGCAGACTGATTGCCGGATTCGTTCTCGGAGACAAAAGCGAGCTTTCGGAAAAGACTCAAAACGATTTTCGCGTCTGCGGAATTTCTCATCTTCTGGCCGTGTCGGGGCTTCATGTCTACACCTGGTCGAATGCACTGTTTTTGTGTCTTGCCGGCTTTCTTTCAAGAAGAAAATCCGCCGTTATTTCTATAGCATTTACAGTCTTTTTCATGGCGTTGACCGGGTTTACGCCGTCAGTCGTCAGAGCCGGTATAATGATGATCCTTGTCTATGCCGGAATGCTGTTTATGAAAGTACCCGATTCGCTTAATTCTCTCGGAGCAGGACTTGTCATCATGCTCGCTGCAAACCCTTATTCACTTCATAGTATCGGACTCCAGCTTTCATTTTCCGCGGCGATAGGCTTGTCGGTTATGAATGAAAAGATTCTTCAAATCAAAATCGAAATCCCCCGGCACAGAAGGCTCAGCGCAGTTTTCCGGTCTGTGCTTCGGTCTGCCGCAGTCTGCGCCGTTGCGACAGCTGCAACTATCCCCGTACTTGTGTTCAGCATTGGAAAACTATCTTTGCTTTGCGTTATAACAAACCTTTTGTGCGTTGATCTGAGTATGTTTGCGATGATAATCGGCGGCGTCGGAGCGGTGCTGTCGGTTTTCAGATATACATCTTTTCTCGGACTTCCGACTTTGATTGTTGCAGGCTTTTTGGCAAAGATAATTATTTCGATCTCTTCGTTTTTCGGCAGGTTTGACTTTTTGTATATTGATATTGATTCTGATCATTTTCGAGTATGTTCGGCCGTGCTGATAATTGCCGGAGCGCTTATGTATTTTCTTAAACCGGATTTCTTCAAAAACAAATTAGCAGTCGTTCTGGCGGCAGTGAATCTTACGGCTGTCAGCGCGATGGTGATGAATATAATTGAGATAGTAAAAGAGGTGAGATAAATGGCGTCGGTCACCGAAACTGAATTTAAAAACAAATTGAAAAAAAATGAGTTCTCGCGCGTTTATCTCGTATACGGCAACGAGCCTTATCTTAAAACATATTACTGCCAAATGCTTATTGAAAAGGCAGTGAAACCTGATTTTGCGACATTTAATATGCACACTTTTGATTCGTCGGACGCTGACTGGAAAGAAGTGTCGGAATGCGCCGAAGCTTTGCCGATGATGGATGAAAGAGTGCTTGTCGTTGTTAAAGACCTCAATTTGTCCACGCTCAACAAGCAGCAAAGCGAAATTTTGGAACAGATCATCACTGACGTACCCGAAACGACGGTGCTTCTTTTCTGGATGCAGAATATTGAAGTTGAGACAAAGCGAAACGATAAATGGAAAAAGGTCTTGCAGCTCTTTGAAAAAAATGCCGATGTGATGGAGCTTAACAAGAGAACAGTGTCGCAGATCGTAAAAATTCTTGTCAACGGCGCAAAAAAACGCGGAAAGGTTTTAAGCGATCGTCTTGCAGAATATTTGATCGGTCAGGTTGGCGACGATCTTAACGCACTGCTCAATGAGATGGAAAAGCTGTGTTTCTTTTGCGAAAATGAAACCGTAACTAAGCAGGACATTGATTCCATCGTCACCAAGTCGGTCGAGGCGTCTGTTTTCGATTTGGCAAGGCATATCGTCTCATCAAATTCGGAAATGGCTTTCAAAACGCTTTCCGCTCTTATTGCTTCAAAGACAGATCCGATAAATATAAATGCCGCGCTTATCTCAGCCTATGTTGATATGTACAGAGCGAAGGTTTTTGTCACCTCAGGCTATCAGGCGACGGAAGCGGCAAAGTATTATAACTACAAAAACAAAGAATTCAGGCTTAGAAACGCTTTGAGAGATGCGTCGAAAACGGATCTGCGTCAGCTCAGAGTGTGTCTGGATGTTCTTGCCGACACAGATATAAAGCTAAAAAGCACATCTACGGATAAAAAGATACTGCTTGAAGAAACCGTGGTTAAGCTTATGCTGGTGTCGAACGGTCAGAATGTATGATAAAGATAGACGAAATCGTTGTCGTTGAAGGAAAGTACGACAAAATAAGGCTTTCGTCGGTGGTTGACGCAACGATAATTACAACCGACGGCTTTGGAATATTCAAAAACAAAGAAAAACAGAAGCTGATAAGAAAGCTTGCTCAGGAGCGCGGAATACTGATTCTTACCGACAGCGACAACGCAGGCTTCATGATTCGTTCCTTCCTCAAAGGAATTGTTGACAATTCAAAGATCCGCCATGCCTACATACCCGATCTGTACGGAAAAGAAAAGAGAAAGTCTTCTCCCTCAGCCGAGGGCAAGCTTGGAGTCGAGGGCATGAGCGAGCAGGTGCTCAGGCAGTCGCTCGATAAAGCCGGGATCGCTTTATCAGGCGGCGAAAAAAAAGCAGCGTATCACTAAGTCAAGGCTTTATGACGACGGATTTATCGGCGCAAAAAACTCTGCCGAAAAGAGAAAAAAGCTTCAAAAAAAACTTGATCTTCCCGAAAATTTGACTTCCAATCTGCTTGTAGAAATAATCGACATTCTGATCGACGAAGAGGAGTACGAAAAAATCGTAAAGGAGATAGAAAACGAATGAGGATAGGACACGGATACGATGTTCACAAACTGGTTGAAAACAGAAAACTGATTCTCGGCGGAGTTGATATCCCTTACGAAAAAGGCCTGCTCGGTCACTCTGATGCAGATGTTCTTCTACACGCGATAAGCGATGCGCTCCTCGGCGCCGCCGCAAAAGGAGATATAGGAAAGCTTTTTCCCGATACGGACGACAGATTTTCGGGAGCCGACAGCTTGGAGCTTTTAAAACAGGTCGTTTCTTTGATAAAAAAGGACGGCTTTAAAATTTCAAATATTGACTCCACCGTGATAGCGCAAAGTCCGAAGTTGAGCGGATATATCGAGTCAATGCGCCGTAACATAGCCGATGCCTGTCAGATAGATGTTTCTTTCGTCAGCGTCAAGGCGACAACGGAGGAACACCTTGGTTTTACCGGTGAAGGACTTGGAATATCGGCTCATGCCGTAGTATTGATCGAGTAACAGGACAAAGTAAACTTTAATGCCGCCGTTTCATATTATGTATAAGAATATTATTGAAACGGGGTGACATTTTGAAAAAGTATTATATAAAAGTAAGTTCCGTGACTCATGCCATGAAGGGCAGGGAAGTCCTTTCGTCAAAGGGCTTCAAGGTCGCGATAAGAAGAAACCTCAGACCTCAGCGAAACGACGAGGGCTGCGGATATTCATTATATATTGATTCACGCGTTGAAGAAGCGGTTGAAATTTTGAAAAGAAGGAATGTAAACGTTCTCGGTTACGGCGATGTGAGTGATTTTCGATGATTTATCTTGACAATGCCGCGACCACTTACCCTAAACCTGCGAGTGTTTCCCGGTCGCTTCATCAGTCGGTTTTGTTTTATGGAGCAAATCCCGGCAGGAGCGGCTATGAAATGTGCATGAACACGGCACAGCGCGTATATTCCGTCAGAAAAAAACTGGCTGATTTCTTTGGCGCAGACGAGCCTGAAAATGTGGTTTTTACTTCAAACTGCACTCATGCGCTCAATATAGCGATAAACGGATTTGCCAAAAACTCGTCTCATGTTCTTACTTCATGCCTTGAACACAACAGCGTAATGCGTCCGCTTGAACAGATGAGAAAAGACGGCAGGATATTTTACGATTGCGTAAAAATCGGAAGAAGCGACGAAGAAACGGTTGAAAACTTCAAATCTCTTTTGTCAAGAAGAACTTCCCTTATCGTCTGCACTTATGCGTCAAATGTTTTCGGTGATATTTTGCCGATCAGGGCGATCGGTCAGCTTGCAAAGGAAATGAACATTCCCTTTGTTGTTGACGCCGCTCAGGCTGCCGGCGTATTGAATATAAACATGAAAAAAGATAATATCTCCTGTCTTTGTCTTCCCGGTCACAAGGGTCTGTACGGGCCGATGGGAACGGGAGCCATGATACTTTCCGGAGATCATCTTCCAAAGCCTCTTTTGCTCGGCGGCACCGGCACGCTTTCGAAGATACTCGATCAGCCGGAGGAGCTGCCGGAACGGTACGAGAGCGGAACGCTTAATGTTCCGGGCATATCGGCGTTTGGAGAAGGCGTTGATTTTGTAAAAAATGTCGGCTTGAAAAAGATCAGATATCATGAAAATTCTCTTGCCGAATACCTTTACTCCAATCTCAGCAGTATAGAACAAGTAAAGCTGTATCATCCGTTTGACTGTGAGAGACGAGCGCCGGTCATATCGTTCAATGTCGGCGATTTGCCGTGCGAAAGGGCAGGCGAGATCCTTGCAAGCGAAGATATAGCCGTCAGATCGGGATTTCACTGCAATGTATGCGCGATTAATTTTTTTAACACCGACTCTATCGGAACCGTAAGAGCGTCGGTTTCATATTTCAACTGTAAAAAAGATATAGACATTTTGTTAAATTCCATTAAAAAAATTGCGAAAAAACAATTTATATGATACAATATGTTTCGGTAAAACAAATCCGAAACGGAAGTAAAGCAAGTGAGGGAGAATATGGCTGAATTTTTCTCAAAACTCATAAATGTGTGTCAATCGTTTTCTTTTAAAGATTTCCTTGACATTTGCCTTGTTGCGTTTGTAATATACAATTTAATAAAAATGCTGCGTGAGACGAGGGCTTTCCAGCTCATCAAGGGAATTATCATGTTCGGCTTGGTGTATATCGTCATCAATATGCTCAATATGCAGGCAAGCACATACCTTGCCAATCTTTTGATTTCAAATCTGATCGTAGTTCTCGTCATTATCTTTCAGCCTGAGCTTCGTCACACTCTCGAAAGCACCGGCAGAAGCTCTCTTGCAAAAATCAAGGATCAGATCGTAAAGCCGAAAAATACTAAGGCAGTCAACGAGAACGTCAAGAGGATGATCGAATCCTTTGCCGTAGCCTGTAAAAACATGAGCGAGGAAAAAATCGGCTCTCTTACTGTTTTTGAGAGGACGACTCTTCTCGGCGAAGTTATCTCCAACGGAACGATCATAGACGCTGCCCCGACGAGCCAGATGTTTTGCAATATTTTCTATCCCAAAGCTCCGTTGCACGACGGCGCTGCGATCGTCAGAAAAGACAGGATATATGCCGCAGGGTGCATTTTGCCGCTGACTCAGAAGAACAACGATGTCGACAAGAATCTCGGCACCCGTCACAGAGCGGCTATCGGCATGAGCGAACAGAGCGACGCCGTTATAGTAGTGACATCCGAAGAAACGGGAATCATCTCCGTCGCATACAAGGGTAAGCTTAAAAGAGAGCTTGACATCGAAAATGTCAGCGA
>JAFSTS010000062.1 GCA_017445685.1 Clostridia bacterium
CTGAATTGTCCTGTCGTTCATTACAATACATCTCCTTTAATTATGGAATCAAAACTTAATCAATAATATTGTACACTATATTTTGTGATTTTACAAGTGTTTTTCACAAAATATTTTAGCTTCTTAGCTCGATACCGAGTTTTTTGAGTCCTTCAACAGCTTTTTTGACCGCTGAATCAGCCTCTTCATCTGTGAGAGTTCTGTCAGCAGATCGAAGTTTGATGTTAAAAGCTACGCTCTTCATGCCTTCTGCAATCTGTTCACCCGTGTAAACATCGAAAAGTGAAATATCCTCCAGATTCTGACCGATCGCTTTCTCGATTGCTTTTTCAAGGAAGAGGACAGGTATATTTTTCTTGCAGACAAAGGCGAGGTCCCTGACCATTGCGGGGAATTTCGGAAGAGGTTTGTACTGCCTGTTTTTGTCACTCAGATCAAACAGGGTTTTGATGTCAAGCTCTGCGTAATAAACTCTCTGTGAAATTCCGAAATTCTTTGAAACCTGCGGATGAACTTCACCGAAAAATGCAAATTCCCTGCCGTCTTTTGAGAGCTTTGCAGTTCTTCCCGGGTGCATTGAGCAGTTGTCGGAAACAGCTTCGATCTCATAGAGGCTGACTCCTGCAACATCGAGTATTTCCTCGACAATGCCTTTGAGTACATAAAAATTATATTCGCTTGAGTACATTCCTATGCAGATTTTCGGGTTTTCATCCGGCAGTTGTTCAGTGCCGTTTGAAATATACTGAGTAGCGATCTCGTAAAGGGACGCGCTCTCGTTTCTGTTTTTAAAGTTTCTTGCAAGAACATCAAGCATTGAGATCATCGGAGTCGTTCTCATTACGCTTGTGTCTTCACCGAGAGGATTGGATATTACGACAGAATCTCTCATCTTGCTGTCTTCGGGGAGAAGAATTTTGTCATAACCCTTTGGGCTGATGAAAGAGAATGTGGATATTTCGTCAAGTCCGCTTGCTCTGCAGGCAAAATCCATTTTCTTTGTAAACTGCTGATAATCGGTCAGTTTGGCATTTGCAACGCCTGAAAGCGGTCTGTTTTCGATGTTGTGGAAGCCGTAGAATCTCGCAATTTCCTCTGCGATGTCTGCTTTGTGTTCGATATCGTTTCTGAAATAGGGGGCGGTTACAGTGTCGCCGTCAACTGTAAA
This sequence comes from Clostridia bacterium, assembly GCA_017445685.1. Next base: position 1,169 of record JAFSTS010000062.1, read on the forward strand.
TTCAATTTTTTCAAGAATTTTTTTCTGCTCGTCTGCGCTAAGGTCAATACCAATAAAATTGTTGATCCAGTCAGGGTCAAATTTGACAGTCGATTTTTTGGCTTTATTTTCATAGCAATCTACGATTCCGTCGACAACATCGCCTGCGTCGAGAATATTTACAAGTTCAAGCGCTCTTTTGAGGTTGTGAAGACAGCCTTCCGGACTAAGCTCTTTTTCATATCTTGAAGATGATTCCGTTCTCAGACCGAGAGCTTTTGTCGTTCTTCTGACGCCTACTCCGTTAAAGCAGGCTGATTCGAAAACGATAGTTGTTGTGTCATCCATTATTCCGCTGAATTCTCCGCCCATGATTCCGGCGACTGCAACGGGAGCTTTTGCGTCGGCAATTACGAGCATATTTTCGTCAAGCTGCCTTTCAACGCCGTCAAGAGTTGTGATCTTTTCGCCGTTTTTAGCGTTTCTTACGATGACCTGATTGCCGTTGAGATAGCGAAGATCGAATGCGTGCATCGGCTGACCGTATTCGAGCATAACATAGTTCGTTATGTCAACGATATTGTTGATGGGGCGTACGCCGCTTGCTCTGAGTCTTTCACGAAGCCATCTGGGCGAAGGTTCGATTTTTACATTTTTAACTACTGCGCCGCAATATCTGTAGCATTTTTCCGGGTTTTCAATTGTAACCGAAAGGTAATTTTTAACATCGTCGCCGGCAGTTTTTACTTCGGGATCTTTGATAATAAGTTCGCTGCCAAAGGTTGCTGCAGCTTCTCTTGCAAGACCTGTTACGCACATACAGTCAGCTCTGTTTGAAGTTATTTCAAACTCCGTTACAACATCGTCAAGACCGATTGCTTCATGGATATCTTTTCCGAGAGTTTTGTCGCAGTCATCTCCGAGAACAAAAATACCGTCCTCAATTGCGTATGGGAAATCGTTGATCGTGAGCCC
>JAFSTS010000063.1 GCA_017445685.1 Clostridia bacterium
AAGGCTTAACAGAATGACCGATGAAGACAGCGCCGAAATACTTGTAAAATTTGAAGGGCTGAATGTAGGCGGCTCGATTAAGACGAGAACAGCGTACAACATGATCTTCAGAGCGCAGCAGCAGGGGCTTCTCAACGAAAACACAGTCATTGTCGAACCGACAAGCGGCAATCAGGGCATAGGCCTTGCGCTCGTCGGCGCGGTTTTGGGATACAAGGTCAAGATCATCATGCCCGATTCCGTCAGCGAGGAAAGGCGGCTTCTCGTCAAGCACTACGGCGCAGAGGTGATCCTCGTTCATGACGCCGGAAACATCGGCGAATGTATAGAGCAGTGCCTTGAAATGGCAATGAAGATGAAACAAGAGGATAAAAATGTCTTTGTCCCCCAGCAGTTTGAAAATCCTGCAAACCCCGAAGTCCAGCGGGATGTTACCGGCATGGAGATAATCAGGCAGGTCGACGGACCGATCCACGGATTTTGTTCCGGCATAGGAACAGGCGGAACCATAACCGGCATTGGTCAGACATTGAAAAAATACAATCCCGATATCACGATATGGGCGGTTGAGCCGGAAGACGCGGCTATACTGTCGGGCGGCTCGATCGGCACTCATGTTCAAATGGGGATCGGTGACGGCGTTATTCCTAAGATACTTGACAGGGAGATTTTTGACGATATATGTATCATCAAGGATCATGAAGCGCTTCAGACCTCCAAAGATCTTGCGACAAAAGAGGGAATAATGTGCGGTATCAGCAGCGGAACGAATGTTGCCGCCGCCGTAAAACTTGCTAAAAAACTCGGAAAAGGCAAAACTGTAGTGACTGTTCTGCCCGACACTGCGGAAAGATATTTTTCAACTCCGCTTTTTGAATAAATCCGATAAATTCGGAAAACTGCATCGAAAGGAATGAAAAAAGATGCAATGCGATTTTTGTCTTAAAGTCAATATAATATCCCGTGACAAACAAACGGAAGTCATAAAAAACGAAAACTGTGTTTATCAGACCGAGTCGCTTACCGTTGCGCAGACGGGAAGCATTTTTGACAAGAGCGGAAGGCTGCTCGGCTTTTCAGAGATAGTCGGTCTTTATAAGATACACGGTCTTAACATCACGGAAATATTCGACGGACTTTATAATCTTGTCGTCATCGACAGAAAAATAGAAAAAGCCTTCATTTTCCACGACCATCTTTGCGGTCAGAGCCATGTCTTCTATCACTTTGACGGAGAAAATATTTTTATTTCTTCTTCGATCAGAAACATTGTAAATTCAGCGAAAAAAACCGAATGGTTTCTTGACGAAGACAGCATTGGCGAATTTATAAACAAAGGTTATGTCTGCGAAAACAGGACGCTGATATTTGACATATACAAAGCGTCATACATGAAGTATACCGAATTTAATCTCAAAAGCGGATATGTTGCCGAGAGAAATTCGCAGAGTATTGAATATGAAAAAAAGGATAATATCACAGAGCCGAGGTACGACAGGATATTCGACGATGAGGTTATCAAATGCGCCAAAGGCAAATATGCCGTTGATTTCCGCGGCGACTACGATTCGACTTATATAATACATCACGCAAGGCTTAACGAGCCTGAACGAAAACATATCAAGGCTTACTGCTGCACTTCAAATGCCGAAAAGAAGCGTGATGCGCTGGCGAAGATCTGCGGCAGCTTTAACAACACCGATCTGACGCTTGCGGAAATCGGAAAAGATGTTTTGAATTATCTTCCGCTGCTTGTCTACATCACCGAAGGCACTGCGTTTGATCCGAATGCTTTCCGCGACATAGAGGTTGCAAAGGCACTGAAAAAAGACGGCGTCACCTCTATCATTTCGGGTGACGGAACAGGCGGACTTTTCAGCAAATACTTCTTTCTCGGCTCCGGCAAAAGCTCCGACAGACTTCAGCAAAAGGTTTTGTCCGCTGCCGACGCGCTGAAACATTCAGGCGCAGAAAAGGAAAGAGCGGAACGCCTTGTCAATCTTTCGGTCGATCAGAGCGGAATGATAATGAACTATTTTGATATTTCCTATTATAATCCGTACCTGATGAAAAAATTTGTTCAAACGGTTTACAAGAAGTCAAAAAACGGTCAGCCAAGGCAGTTTCACTGTAAAGCCATCGAAGAAAACCTGCCTCAGCAGGCGGCAAAAATCGCCACCAGACAGTCTCCGAAGGTCGATGTGCTGTCGCTTTTCGGCGGCAGTATTGACGCAAAGACGATCTCAACTATCGCCTCCAGAAGCTACTACAGGACGAAGTTTGCGTGTTCCTCCGACGACAACCGCGCAAGAGCGATCTACTGCCTGAGGATAATTTATGTTGAGCTTTTCCAGACGGTTTTCCTCGGCAGAAACAAAGAAAAATTCCTTACTGCTGACAAGTTCAATTACAGCTTGAAAGCCTTTTTTCCAAACTACTTTAAAAAAGGAGATATGAAATGACAAACATACCCGAACTCTTCGGAACTCTTGTCTTCAACGACAAGACGATGAAAGAAAGACTTCCGAAAGAAACGTATAAAGCACTCCACAAAACCATAGAAAACGGCAAATCCCTTGACCCAAATGTTGCAAATGTCGTTGCTAACGCAATGAAAGATTGGGCTGTTGAAAAGGGCGTGACTCATTTTACACACTGGTTTCAGCCGATGACGGGGATCACAGCCGAAAAGCATGACAGCTTCATTTCTCCTATAGATGACGCAAATGTTATCATGGAGTTTTCGGGCAAAGAGCTTATCAAGGGTGAGCCGGATGCTTCTTCTTTCCCCTCAGGCGGACTCAGAGCAACCTTCGAAGCAAGGGGCTATACTGCATGGGATCCGACTTCATACGCTTTTATCAAGGACGACACGCTTTGTATTCCGACGGCATTTTGCTCTTACGGCGGCGAAGCTCTTGACAAAAAGACTCCGCTTCTTCGTTCCATGGAAGTTATCACAAAGCAGGCAAAAAGAATACTAAAGCTTTTTGGAAACGAAGATGTTACGATGGTCAAAACGACCGTTGGACCTGAGCAGGAATATTTCCTGATCGACAAAGAGTATTATGACAAAAGACCTGACCTTGTCTACACAGGCAGAACGCTTTTCGGCGCAAAGCCGCCGAAGGGACAGGAGCTGGAAGACCATTATTTCGGAACGATAAAGCCCCGTGTTTCCGCGTACATGAGAGAGCTTGACGAGGAGCTATGGAAGCTTGGAGTGCTCGCAAAGACAGAGCATAACGAGGCGGCTCCGGCACAGCACGAGCTTGCGCCGATCTACTCGACGACAAATATTGCAACAGATCACAACCAGCTTACGATGGAAATGATGAAGAAAGTCGCTTCCCGTCACGGACTCGTCTGCCTTCTTCACGAAAAACCCTTTGAGGGTATAAACGGCAGCGGCAAACATAACAACTGGTCGCTTTCAACAAACACAGGGATGAATCTGCTCGAGCCGGGCGACACTCCGCACCAGAACGCGCAGTTTCTGCTTTTCCTTTGCGCCGTTATTCAGGCGGTCGACGAATATCAGGGAATGCTGAGAGCGTCCGTCGCAGGCGCAGGAAACGATCACCGTCTCGGCGGCAATGAGGCTCCGCCGGCAATAGTTTCGGTATTTCTCGGCGAAGAGCTCACCGAGATCCTTGAATCAATCGAAAAAGATGAGCAGTACGATTCAAAAGAACAGTCGCTGATGAAGATCGGCGTTCATACCATGCCGAAATTCCCCCGTGACACGACCGACAGAAACAGAACATCTCCGTTTGCGTTCACCGGCAACAAGTTTGAGTTCAGAATGCTCGGCTCTGCACATTCCATCTCAAGTCCTAATACCGTCATCAACACGGCGGTTGCCGATGTGCTTTCAAGGTATGCCGACTATCTTGAAACTGCCGAGGGAGATTTTAACGAGAATCTTCACAAGCTCATCAGAAAAGCCATCAAAGAGCATAAAAGGATCATTTTCAACGGAAACGGCTATGACGCTTCCTGGGTCAAAGAGGCGGAAAAAAGAGGACTTCTCAATCTTCCGACGACTCCCGACTGCGTGAAAGCGTATATTGACCCCAAAAATGTTGAGCTTTTTACCAAACATAAGGTTTTCACAAAAACCGAGATGGACGCAAGATATGAGATCTATCTTGAAAACTACAGCAAGATCGTCAATATTGAAGCTCTTACAATGCTTGATATGGCGAGGATGCAGATTCTTCCGGCGGTTATTGCTTTCTCAAAAGAACTGGGCGATACAATTGCGTCGAAAACCGCTGTCAGCAGCAAGATCGACACTACTGCTGAAATCGAGCTTCTGACGAAAATATCTTCCCTGACTGCGAAGCTTTACAAGGATATCGAAGCGCTTGAAAAAGATGTTGAGAGCGCAGGCGGCATTGAAAGCGCCGAAAAGCTTGCGTTCTTCTACAAGGATAACATTCTTGCGAAAATGAACGAGCTCAGGCAGACAGCCGACAAACTTGAGACAATGACGGACAAAAAGTATTGGCCGTTCCCGTCGACAGGCGACATAATTTTCAGCATAAGATAAATATTTCGGGACAATACAAAAAAGGTGTTGTCCCGTTTTAAAAGGGTGATTGAGCATGAAAAGAGTTTTAGCTTTCGACTTTGGCGCTTCAAGCGGCAGAGCCATTATCGGAACATACGAAAACGGAAAGGTTTCCCTTGAAGAAGTTCATCGCTTTTCAAACGATCCCGTCGTAGTAAACGGCGTGATGTATTGGGATGTTCTAAGGCTTTTCCACGAGATCAAGCAGGGTATTCTTAAAGCAAAAAACGCAGGCGGGTTTGAGAGCATTGGAATCGACACCTGGGGCGTTGACTTCGGACTTATCGACAGGAACGGAAGACTTCTTGAAAACCCTGTTCATTACAGGGATAAGAGAAATTCCGGAATGATCGAGCGCGCCGAAAAGCTCATGCCGAAAAAGAAGATCTATGAAAAAACAGGAATACAGTTTCTTGAGTTCAATACGCTTTATCAGCTTTTGTCGCTCAAGGAAAATCAGCCTGAGCTTCTTCAAAGAGCTGACAAAATTCTTTTTATGCCCGATCTTTTTTCATATTTTCTGACAGGAAATGCAGTGTCGGAATATTCAGTTGCGACAACTTCGCAGATGATCGATGTCAACAGCGGAAAATGGGACAAAGAGCTTCTTGAAATGGTTGGGGTAAGTGTCGGCAAATTTGCGCCGATCGTTGAAAGCGGAGCAGTCGTCGGACAGCTTCGTGAGGAAATATGCGAGGAGCTCGGAGTAAAAAGCGTGCCGGTCATAGCTGTCTGCGGTCATGACACACAGTCAGCCATCAGCGCAGTGCCGAAAGCAGAGGGCGACATAGCCTTTATAAGCTGCGGAACATGGTCGATTTTCGGAACAGAGCTTGACAAGCCTGTTGTCAACGACACAACTTACGAAATGAGCGTCACAAACGAGGGCGGCTTCGACGGAGCGATCGGATTTGTCAAAAACATTGCAGGGCTCTGGCTTATTCAGGAAAGCAGAAGACAGTGGAAAAAAGAAGGCAGCGACTATTCGTTTGCAGAGCTTGAAAAAGCTGCGCTTGAAAGCGAAAGCTTCAGAAGCTTCATCGATCCTGACGATCCTGTGTTCGCAGCTCCCGGAAATATGCCCGAAAGAGTCAGAGAATATTGCAGACGAACTAACCAGCCCGTTCCCGAAACGGTCGGTGATGTGATGAGATGTATGTACGAAAGCCTTGCGATGAAATACAGGCTTGTGTTTGAAAAAATCAAACTATGCGTAGGGAAAAATTACGATACCATTAACATGATCGGCGGCGGCACAAAGGACACTCTTCTTTGCAAAATGACTGCCAATGCGTGCGGCACAAAAGTTGTCACAGGCCCGGTTGAAGCAACAGCTCTCGGCAATGTCTGCGTTCAGCTCATAGCAGGAAAAGAGATGGATACAATAAGTCAGGCAAGAAAAATGATAGCAGAATGTGAAAACCTGAAAACCTACGAACCGACCGATGCAGACAAGTGGGAAGAAGCGTTTGAAAAGTTCAAAAGAGCGATAAAATAATTTGTTTGACAAATGCAAAACAATCTGTTAAAATAATTTTGTTATGTACTCAAAGGGGAGTAGCTTTGAAAATCCGAAGGTCAACAATCGTCGTTTAACGGCTGGCTTTCGGACCGAACGAACGGAAGCAAGACCTTTGGCAGCGCGTCTGCCGAAGGTCTTTTTTAATAAGCGCAGAAAGGATGTGTCCGAATGAAGCATTATCTTCAGGAAGCTCAAGGGGTAATGGAGTCTCTTAAAACAAGTGAAAAGGGACTTACCGGCGAAGAAGCCGAAAAAAGACTTGCTGAACACGGAAAAAACAAACTTAAAGAAGCAGAAAAAGAGAGCCTTTTCAAAAAATTTATAGGCTCGCTTGCAGATCCGATGATCATTATGCTTATCGTTGCCGCCGCCATACAGGCTGTCGTTGCAGTCCTTGAGGCAAAGGGTGCGCCGAAGCTTTCGGATTTTGCCGATGTTCTCGTTATTCTCGTTGTTGTTATCATCAATACGATAATGAGTCTCGTCCAGGAAAGCAAAGCCGAAGCAGCGATGGACGCGCTTATGGAAATGACTGCCGCTACGAGCAAGGTGCTGCGTAACGGTGAAGTTGTTGTGATCAAAAGCGAAGATGTCGTGATCGGAGACATAGTGATCTTCGAAGCAGGCGACGCCGTTCCTGCCGACTGCCGAATTATAGAAAGCCATTCGATGAAGGTCGAAGAAGCGGCCCTTACGGGTGAAAGCGTACCTGTCAGCAAAATCGTAGATGTGCTTATGTGCAGGGATGCAAATTCTGATGTGGCTCTCGGCGACAGAAAAAATATGCTCTACAGCGGATCGACCGTTGTTTACGGACGCGGAAAAGCCGTCGTCACAAACATCGGAATGGACACTGAAATGGGCAAAATTGCCGACGCCCTTTCCCAGGCGGAAAAAGAGCAGACTCCGCTTCAGAAAAAAATGGCGGAGCTTTCCAAATTCCTTACAAAGCTTGTCATCGGGATCTCGATTCTCGTTTTCGTTGTAGGTATCGTTGAAAACTTTATCGGCGGAATTGAAACAAGCGAAGTTTTCGACACTATTATAAAAGTATTCATTTCCGCAGTCGCTCTTGCCGTTGCCGCAATTCCCGAAGGACTTCCTGCCGTTGTTACGATCATTCTTTCGATCGGCGTTACGGCAATGAGCAAACGCCAGGCGCTTATCAGGAAGCTTACTGCCGTTGAAACTCTCGGCTGCACCCAGATAATCTGTTCGGACAAAACAGGTACTCTTACCCAAAACAAGATGACCGTTGTTGACGAATATACAACGGATAAACAACTGCTTGCAAAGGCGATGGCTCTTTGCAGCGACGCTGAAATCAAACCCGGCGAAGAAAATTCAACGGGCGAGCCTACCGAGTGCGCGCTTGTAAACTATGCAAACAAGCTCGGAATGCCGAAATATGAGCTTGAAAAAGCTGAAAGCCGCGTGGGAGAAGCGCCGTTTGATTCGGGCAGAAAGATGATGTCCACCGTTCACTCAGTCAACGGAAAGTTTGTCCAGTACACCAAAGGCGCGTGCGATGTAATGCTTGAAAGATGTACCGGATATCTTAAAGACGGCGAAGTTATCCCGATGACTCAGCAGCTCAAAGATGAGATCAATAATTCCAACAAGGCTTTTGCTGACAAGGCGCTTCGCGTTCTCTGCGCAGCCTACAGAGAATATGATGAAATTCCCTCGTCCTTTGAGCCTGAAGATCTTGAAAAAGACCTTATCTTCATAGGTGTCGTCGGCATGATAGATCCGTGCAGACCTGAAGTTTACGACGCCATAAAAGAGTGCCGTGAAGCAGGTATCAGACCGATCATGATAACGGGCGACCACAAAGACACAGCCGTTGCCATCGGCAGAGATCTCGGCATCATCTCCGATTCGTCAGAGGCTGTCGTAGGAGCAGAGCTTGACAAATATTCAGACGAAGAGCTTGTCGAAGTTGTGCCGAATTATTCCGTATATGCAAGAGTTCAGCCTGAGCACAAGACGAGGATCGTCAAAGCCTGGAAAGCAAGGGGATTTGTCACGGCAATGACCGGCGATGGCGTAAACGACGCTCCGTCCATAAAGGCGTCCGATATCGGAATAGGCATGGGCATAACGGGAACAGATGTTACAAAAGGCGTCGCTGACATGGTGCTTGCAGACGACAACTTTGCAACCATCGTAAACGCTGTTGAAGAAGGCAGAAAGATTTACGACAATGTCTGCAAGGTTCTTCAGTTCCAGCTTTCGACGAATATGTCTGAAGTTATTATCATGTTCTTCTCTTCACTTTTCAATTTCACGATTCTTTCGCCTGTACATCTTCTGTGGATCAACATGGTGACCGACTCGCTGCCCGGACTTGCGCTCGGCATGGAAAAAGCGGAAAAAAATATTATGAAGCGCAAACCGAGGGCAACGACCGACGGGATCTTTTCCGGTGGAGCGGGATTCGACATGGTATGGCAGGGAATATACCTTGCGATCATTGAAATCGCCGCTTATGTGATCGGTTATTGGCTTGAGCCTTCCGGCGGCGGAGTTCACAGCTTTGCAGGATTTTTCTCCGGCACTGAGTGCGTCAACGCAATGGCAATGGCGTTTTTGACAGTCAACTTTGCCGAGATGATGTGCGCTATCAACATGAGATCGAGAACAGGCTCGATACTTTCAAAAGATATGTTCAAAAATATGAACTGGTGGCTTGTCGGAGCATTTGCCGCAACGACTGCGATGACGCTTGCTGCAATATATGTTCCCGGGCTCAACACTGTTTTCGGAATCGAATCCGGAAGCTTCCAGATTAACGAGCTTGTCATTTCCGCGCTTCTTGCGCTTTCGACAGTACCTGCGTTTGAAATCGGCAAGGCGATCAGACGCCGTAGAGCAAAAGCAAACGGTTAAGCTGTGGTTCAATTCTCCTCGGCTTAAGCATAACACACATATACGAACACGCCTGAAACGGCGTGTTTTCGTCATTATGTTGCTTGTCGTCCTCGCCGGGCGACAGCCCTGTTCTCTTTTTTAAAAATTATCTTGAAAAAGAGGCTTTGCTGTGATAGAATAAAGTTGAGTGTAAATACAGTTTTGGCTGAAGAAATCAAGTGCAAGAAACTGTGTTTATTCAAGCTTCATCTTGGGAGGAGAAAACAATGGAAAGAAAAACGAGAAAAATTCTGGCGATAATGCTTGTCTTGATTATGGCGATCAGCGTTGCGCCGGTTGGAGTTTTTGCCGATAATGGTAAAATAGTTGAAACTGCCGAAGCTGTCGGCATATCCGACAACAAGCTCGACGCAGAGGGCAAATGCGGCGAAGATGTCGCATGGTCTTACGACGAGGAAACAGGCGTTCTTAACATTAGCGGAACGGGAGACATGACGGACTATAAATGGGATGAAAGCCCGTTTTATAAATCTGCCGTCAAAACTGTTGTAATTGAAAACGGCGTAACAAGTATCGGCGCTTTTATTTTCTCCGAATGTTCAGCTCTTTCGAGCGTTGCCGTTCCCGACAGTGTTACTGCAATAAGAAACGGCGCCTTTCGCAGATGTGGAAATCTCGCAAGAATAATGATACCCGACAGTGTTGAAGCTTTCGGCAACAATGCGTTTTACAACTGTAAAAAAGCTGTCATCGTCTGCCACAAAGACAGCGCAGCCTGTAAATACGCGGCGGAGCAAAGCATACCTTATGAAATAGCGCCGCCGGCAAGCGGCAGGTGCGGCGAGAATGTGACCTGGTCTTACGATTGGGAAACAGCCGCCCTTACCATCAGCGGAACAGGCGATATGTATGACTATGACTGGGACAAGAGTCCGTTTTATGATACAGGGGTTAGAACTGTCACAATTGAAGCAGGTGTGGCAAAAATCGGCGCTTCAGCTTTTGCAAACTGTTCAAACCTTTCGAGCGTCAGTGTCCCCGGCAGCGTAAAAGCAATAGGTGATTTTGCGTTTGAAAATTGTTCTTCGCTTACGAGCTTAAATCTTTCGGACAACGTTTCAAGCATTGGAGAAGACTCTTTCCACGGCTGCGAAAATCTGACGGTCGTCTGCAGCTACGCAAGCTATGCTTATGAATTTGTACGCGAAAGAAGCATTAAGCACGTCTTTGTCCTGACAGCCGAAGGAAAGTGCGGCGAAAATGTTTCATGGTCGTTTGACGAAGAAAGCGGCGTGCTTAAAATCAGCGGAACAGGCGATATGTACGATTACGATTGGAATACCGTCAGCCCGTTTTATCGCAACTCAAAAATAAAGACGGTTATGATCGGTGAAGGCGTAACAAGCATAGGAGGCTGCGCTTTTGAGGAGTGCAAAGAGCTGACAAAAGTGATCGTCTCCTACAGCGTTGTTAAAATAAACAAATATGCTTTTTCGGGATGTTCCGCGCTCAATGATATCAAGCTCGGAGACGGCGTAAAAGAAATCGGTGATTTTGCCTTTGAGGAATGCTCGTCTCTTGAAACGATCGACCTTCCCGACAGCCTTGAAAACATCGGCGAATTTGCGTTTGCTTTCTGCTCGTCGCTCAGAGAAATTACAATTCCCGGCAGTGTAAAACGGCTTGGTGAAAGCTCGTTCTACGGCTGCGAAAAGCTTATTGACATTACTATCGGAAACGGCGTAACGCGCATTGGCGCCGACGCATTCGCAAAGACAGGTTACGAAAACGATGAAGCAAATTGGGAAAACAATGCGCTTTATATCGGCAAGTATCTTATCAAGGCAGGAGATGCGACAGGTTCTTCCTGTGAAGTTAAGGAAGGCACAAAGCTTATTGCAGACTATGCTTTCAGTTCCTGCAAGGAGCTTACAAACATTACGCTTCCGAGCAGCGTTGAAAACATCGGCGTTGACGCTTTCTCAGGCACAGCTTATTATAATGACGAAGCGAACTGGGAAAACGGCGTGCTTTATATCGGCAAACATCTTATTAAGGCAAAGGAAACTGTCAGCGGCGCGTATTCCGTAAAATCGGGAACAGTTTGTCTTGCAGACTATGCTTTTGACGGTTGTAAAGATCTTGAAAAAGTGACTGTGCCGGACAGCGTGAAAAACATAGGGGAAGGCTCTTTTGCCGGTTGCAGCAAGGCGACTGTATTCTGCAACACTGATACTGCGGCTCACAAGTATGCGCTTGAAAACGATATTTTGTTCGAACTGCTTGATTATGTTCCCGTATATGTTTCGGTCGGTTTTGACGCAAACGGCGGAAGTTGTAAGGAAGCGTCAAGATCGGTTGAAAAGGGCAAAACGATCGGAACACTGCCCGTGGCAACAAGAGACGGATATACATTTGACGGCTGGTTTACTTCAAAAAACGGCGGAGACAAAATTGAAGCATCTACAGTTATCAGCTCCGAAATCACCGTATTTGCACACTGGACAGAAATTCCGATGAGCGTTCATTCGGTTACTGTTGACGATTTGAGCGTTACTTACAGAGACTCAAGGAATCTTTCTCTCAAAATAATTGCAGACGAAGCCGCAAGCTACACGGTCACATATTCTTCCTCAAATCCGTCAGTCGTTTCTGTAGATAACAGCGGTAACGTCTATGGCGCAAAGAGAGGCTCTGCGACGATCGTGGTCACGGTTACCGATTCCACCGGAAAATCCGTACAGGACACCTGCAACGTTAACGTTGATTATGCGTGGTGGCAGTGGATTATTATGATAGTTCTTTTCGGCTGGCTTTGGGGTTATTAAAGTCATTACAAAAAAACAAAGCTGACAGCGGATCAACCGACTGTCAGCTTTTTCTTTTTTTGCTCTATTTTATTTTTCAAGTTTTTTCACAAAATCATAGCTTATTTGCGTTTCTTCAAAAGCGTCTTTTTCATAGAAGTTATCCTGTTCAACGAAAGCATATTCTGCCCCTGCTTCTTCAAATGCCGCAGTGATTTTGTCCCAATCGAGATTGCCTGCGCCTATGGGAGCAAAGCGCGGTTCATCGTTTTTCATGGCATAATCTTTGTAGTGGCAAATGTGGATCCTGCCCTTGAGGCTGTTGATGACGTCAACGGGATTTTTTCCGCCGTACTGCACCCAGTATGTGTCAAGCGTGAATCCCATCAGTTCAGGATCACTTTCGCCCACAAGCACGTCAAAAATGCTCGTATCGCCGAATTTTTCAAATTCAAAAGCGTGGTTATGGTACTGGAACTGCATGCCGTTTTCTTTGATGAGCTTCATAGCCGGAGTAAAATCACTTAAAAACTTTCTCGCGCCTTCAAGAGTTCTTTCGCCGAGAAAACCACCGATGCCGATGGAGTCACAACCGAGGATCTTGTGGTCTTCGATCACCTTTTGTGTGTCGGTCAGAATTTTGTCGGCGGCAGTATGAGTAAAAACAATCTTAAGTCCGAGTTCGTCACACCATGCTTTGAATGTCACGGGATCATAAGGAAAACCCGAGACCTGGACGTACTTCCAGCCCATTTTTGCAACTTTTTCAAGACAGGAGCGAATGCC
>JAFSTS010000064.1 GCA_017445685.1 Clostridia bacterium
CTTCATTGTAGATATCGAGAGTATAAGTGCCGCTCCAGTTGAGTACCGAAAACAGAGGCTTGCCGTTTTCGTCCTTAACAAGCCATTCGGGATGCTCTTTATATATCCTTGAATCCTTCTCTGCGTTGAACGGCGCAAGCCAAAGACCTGCAAGATACCCTTTTTCATGGACCTTGTCAGCAATATATTTCATGCCGTTTGGGAATTTTTCGGGGTTTTCGTCAAGCCAGTCGCCGACAAAGGTTTCGTAACCGTCGTCCACCTGAAAAATTGAAACATAGTCTGAAATCGTATCAAGAGAATCAAGATCGCGTAAGATTATTTCCTCGTTGATATTCTGGAAATAATTGTACCATGATGTGTAACCCGACAGATGGTCTATACGAGGCTTTGGAAGATCCATCAAGCCGAAGTATTTGTCAAAAACCTCGTCGTATTCGCCCTTGAACATAACTATATCGAGCAGCTCATAGCTTTCGTCCTTTCGAAGCGTGATCCCCTCAACATCTTTGTCGATTTTGAAAGTGTTGAGATTGTAGTTGTGGTAAAAAACCGTAAACCCGGTCTTCTCGCAAAGAGAGCCTATAAGCGTCAGTTCTTCGCCGTTTTTAAAATAAGTGTAGGTGTGACTGTAAAATTCGCCGCTCCTTTTCGGAAGCTCGACAAATCTCACATCGCTTGTCAGCCCTGAAAGCATAAGCAGCTTGCCCTTGGCGGCAGGGTTGACAGACTGCATTTTGTCCTCCCGTGAAAACTCGCGCGACGGACTCCAGGACTGGTATCCGTTTGAAAATACCTTGACCCCGTCTTCGTATTTTTGCTCAAAAGACATCGAAAAATCGTGAAGCGTTATTTCTTTTTTTGCCGTTAGCCTTGCTTTAAGAATACTGTCTGTCAGTTCATACTCGATTTTATAGTCTGAACATTCGGGACGCTGCGATTTTTTCGTTAGATCTTCTGCGGAATAATTGATTTCAATAATAGGATATCTCATTGTATCAGCTCCTTTCAAGGCGGCACTGCCTGCGCCTGCCATGGTTTTATTTTACATTATTGCGCTCAATTAGTCAATAAGTGAAGATTATTCATTAAAACCTTGACAAAACGGCGAAATAATGAGATAATTATAAAAATAGTTTATGTTGAAAGGCGTATTGGTGAAAAACATGAGAGTTATTGCCGGAATTGCCCGAAACAGAAAATTGAATACTCTCGAAGGGGAAGATGTCAGACCAACTATCGAGCGCACAAAAGAGGCTATGTTCAGCGCGATACAGTTTGAAATCGAAGGCACCGATGTTCTTGATCTTTTTGCAGGCTCCGGTCAGCTTGGCATCGAAGCTCTTTCACGAGGCGCAAACAGCGCAACCTTTGTCGACAGCAGCAGGCAGTCGATTGAAGTGGTGAGAAAGAACGTTTTGTCCGTAGGCTTTGAAAACCGGTCGAAAATCGTCAATTCGCAAGCTGAAACCTTTGTCAAAGCAACGCGGGAAAAATTTCACATTGCTTTTCTCGATCCCCCTTATTCCAAGGGTATTCTTCAAAACATTCTCCCCGATGTTGAAAAAATCATTGCGCCCGGCGGCATAATCATCTGCGAACATCCCTATGGTGAAAAAATGCCCGAAAATGTCGGCAGATTTATTAACAGAAGGGACTATAAATACGGTAAAGTCGCTGTGACGATTTACCGCGATTAACCGGAAAGGCGAAAACAGCATGAAAATTGCAATTTGTCCGGGAAGCTTTGATCCCGTTACAAAAGGCCACCTTGATGTTATCAGGCGTGCGTCCAAGCTTTTTGACAAAGTGATTGTCGTCGTCATGGAAAATGTCCGAAAGAAAAATTCAAACAGCTTCACCGTCGACGAACGCATGGATTTTATCAAACGATGCACGGCGGACATTGAAAATGTGGAAACCGACAGCTATGTTGGACTGCTTGCAGACTATGCAAGAAAGAAAAATGCTTCTGCAATAGTTAAGGGCTTGCGCGCTGTGTCCGACTTTGAAGACGAGTTTCAGCAATCGCTTACAAATATGAAGCTCAACCCGGAGGTTGAAACTGTTTTCATAACTGCAAAGA
>JAFSTS010000065.1 GCA_017445685.1 Clostridia bacterium
GACTCCTGATGAAAAAACTTTTACTTTCCCGAATGATTTCTTTTTTCTTATTGCATAAAGAACAGCAGCACTCATCGTAGCGTTTCCGCAGAACTCTCCGCCCACCATACGCAACGCCAAATCAACGCCTTCTGAATCAGAAATGAAGCCTACCTGTTCGACAGTGGCTTCCATAGACATGATTTTTTCGGCAACGGAGGGCTGTTGATCTACAGGTACGGAAGTTTCAACGAGAGCTGTCACATTGCCTGTCGGATCCATGATTGAGTATTTAAGCTTCATTGTTGATTATAATTACGCAAAAATTGCTTTGTACGTTCCTGCTGGGGATCGCCAAATACTTTTTCGGGATCACCCTGCTCAACTATTACGCCGCCGTCCATAAAAATCACTCTGTTACTGACGGCACGGGCAAAAGGCATCTCGTGGGTTACGACAACCATCGTCATTTTTTCATCAGCAAGCTGACGGATAACTTTCAAAACTTCTCCTGTAAGCTCCGGGTCAAGCGCACTCGTAGGTTCATCAAAAAACAGAATGTTAGGTTTCATCGCAAGAGCTCTTGCGATTGCAACTCGCTGTTGCTGTCCGCCGGAAAGCTGGCAGGGATATGCGTCGGCACGATGAATCAGATCCATTTTTATCAAAAGTTCAACTGCTTCTTCATAAACCTCATCTTTACTGCGTTTTTGGATATTCACGGGCGCATCCATGATGTTTTTTATAACAGTATGATGAGGAAAAAGATTGAACTGCTGAAAGACAAGTCCAAAGTTTTGCTTCATTGCGCGAAGCTGTGAATTTGAAACATATTTTGCTACACCGTTTTCATCGGTCGTTACGGCAGGCTGATCCATATAGCTTATTTCACCTGCGTTGATGGTTTCAAGGAATGTAGCGCATCTGAGAAGGGTGCTTTTTCCGGATCCGCTCGGACCGATGATACTTACAACTTCGCCTAAGTCGACATGCAAACTTATGTCTTTGAGAACCTCAAGGTTGTCAAAAGATTTTTTTATTCCGCTCATTTGAAGAACCATCACTACACCTCCCGATCCATAATACTATCATTGGTATTTGAATTAATGTCACCTTTTATTGCAGACTTCTTTCGTTTCCCCGGTCTTGTATAGTCATAATGCTTTTCTATGCATTCCATGATGAAAGCAACTACATAATTTGCAATAAAGTAGAATACGCCCGCTACGATATAAGGAGTAAATGAAATTTGTTTTGCGGCGATTTGCTTTGCTACGGCAAACATTTCATTATATGCGAGAGCAAAAGCAAGTGACGTATCTTTTACAAGAGTTATGACCTCATTTGTGATCGATGGCAAAATGACCTTTATTACCTGAGGAAGTATAATTTTGAAAAAGGTTTGGACTTTGCTGTATCCAAGCACGTCCGCCGCTTCATATTGGCCAATAGGTATCGACTCTATTCCGCCGCGATAAATCTCGGCAAAATATGCGGCATAGTTCATTGAAAATCCTATTATTATTGCCGTAAAGCGGTAGCCTCTGATAGACCAACCAAAAAGGAAATACGGTCCGAAATACCAGGCCAGGAGCTGAAGCATAAGCGGTGTTCCGCGCATGATAGCGATATAGATTTTGACGATCATCTGCACAACCCTGATCTTTGAACGGCGCAGCAGCATAATAATCATACCAAGAGGCATAGAGAACAGAAGCGTCAGAACAAAAATCGCACAGGTACGCAGCATTCCTTCACCCATGATGGAAAGCATCGTAGTCCAGGACATAGTCTTAATCCTCCCAATAAAAGCTGCGGCAGCTCAAAAGGAACGGCCGCAGTTGTTTGAGTTAAAACTTAATTCAAAGAATAATAATTATCCGTTGAAGAAAAATTATTTTTCGTTCGCGATCAGATAAGAACCGGCGGTCATATCAATAGCGATAGCATCAATTGCACCGGCCTTGAGATCGTTGAAAGCAACAGTGTAAGTCTCATATGTCTTCAGCTCGCCGAAAGTAGCAGCAAGATCAGCCTGACTGTCTTCAAGCATTTCAGCAGCTGACGTGTCGATCTGTACGCCGACAACTTTACCGGCAAGATCGGCAAGAGTCTTAATACCGGAATCAGCGGCGACAAGAACTCCCTGAGTGTTGGTAGAGTATGTTATACCCCAAGTATAGTCACTCTCACGGCCTTCTTTTGTGAAACCGGACCAAATGCAATCACAGCTTCCGGCATTCAGTTCCATATCTTTTGCATCCCAGTTGAAGGGAACGGGTTCATATTTCCATCCAAGATAATCGCATACTGCCTGACAAAGCTCTACGTCAAGGCCGCCTACGCTGCCGTCATCCTGAAGATGTGAGTAAGGCGGATAGTCAAGGTCGAAGCCATGTTTGAAGGTATAATTGCTGTCACCCGAGCCTTCGGCGGGGATGTCTGATTTGTCGATGTTGTCCGCTGTCAAGCAAAGATAATCTTTAACATCGGGATATTTGCTGCCGATCTCATCATATTTTCCGTTCAAAACGAGAGCTTTAAGAGCACCGCTGACAGTGTCAGCCAATTCCTGATCTCCAACGCGAAAACCGATGGCATATGATTCAACGCCAAGTGTTTCTTCAAGGAAAACATATTTAGCTTCTGCGGAAGCGTCACCTTTTGTTTCTTTTGACCCGCATGAGCAAAGAGACAATAAAACTATAAGCGCAAGGGATAATGAGATGATTTTTTTCATAAAAATAGCTCCTTTTAAAAATTTTTTACATTTTACCATAGTAAATCACAAAAGTCAACACTTTTAGAAAAATATCGTTGCAGCTTGGAAAATAGTGTAGGATTATATATTTTTAGCGCAAAACAATTATTCTATTTTATAATGTAATTCAAGCATTTGTTATTGCAAAAATCGACAACTTATATTATAATAGTAAAAATACAATTTAAGTTGAAAGGCAGTGATCTAATGAACAACTGCACAAAAATCGATTTGTCTAAAATCGAGGGAATGATCGAAGAATACAAAAACGTTCCAGGCAGTCTTATCACTATTCTTCAAAAAACACAGGAAGTTTACGACTATCTCCCGAAAGAAGCTATTGAGCTGATTTCCGAAAAAACAGGCATCGCCTGCAGCGAGATCATGGGCGTTGCAACATTTTACACCCAGTTTCGCTTTGAACCGGTCGGAAAATACATGATAATGCTCTGCCAGGGCACCGCTTGTCACGTAAACGGCTCGGAAAAGATCGCGCAGACGATCGAAGAATACCTCGGCATCAAGGACGGAGAAACGACAGAAGACGGTTTGTTCTCTCTCAAATGCGTCGCTTGTCTCGGATGCTGTAGTCTTTCCCCCGTTATGATGATCAACGAGAACACCTACGGTTCTCTTACGCCCGATAAAACAAGGCAGATCCTTTCGCAGATAAAGGAGGAAGAAACAAAATGAAAATTGTAGTCGGTCAGGGCAGCTGCGGAATCGCCGCCGGCGCCGCAAAAGTTTTTAATGCCCTGAAAAACACTGATATTGAAAACGGTAACGTGCTGACCTTCAGCGGATGCGTCGGCATGTGCTACCTCGAGCCGATAGTCGACATCTACGACGGCGACAAAATGATAAGGCTTGTCAAAGTCGGCGAGAACGACGCTCAGGTTATTTGTAATTATACTAAGACGAAAGACGTTTCTCTTATAGAAAATCTTTTGATCTCCGAAGAAGACGAGCAGTTCCTCTCCAAGCAGACGAGGATCGCTCTGAGGAAATGCGGAATCATCAATCCCGAAGACATTGACGATTATATCGCAAGCGACGGTTATTCCGCCATCACAAAAACCCTTAAAACGCTCACACCCGAACAGGTCATTGACACGATCAAGACTTCCGGTCTTGCCGGCAGAGGCGGCGCAGGATTCCCGACCTGGTTCAAGTGGAACGCCGCAAGGCAGAGCGAGAACGACGAAAAATATCTCATCTGCAACGCTGACGAAGGCGACCCCGGAGCGTTCATGGACAGAGCTGTTATCGAGAGCGATCCGCACAACCTCATCGAAGGTATGCTCATCGGCGCTTACGCTATCGGCGCAAAGCACGCAGTTGTTTACGTCAGAGCTGAATACCCCCTCGCGATCAAACGTCTTGAAAAAGCCATAAAACAGGCGACCGAA
>JAFSTS010000066.1 GCA_017445685.1 Clostridia bacterium
AGAAAATACGGCGCTGAGGAAGAGATGCTAAAGCATCTTGATGAGATCAATTCGCAGCTTGAAAGCTATGAAAAGAGTGAAGAACAGCTTGAGGATATTACAAACGAGCTTAATTTCAATGCAGAGAAAATGCTTGAATATGCCGAAAAAATAACTTCACTTCGAAAAAAAGCAGGCGACGAATTTATTGAGAAAGTATGTAAAGAGCTTGTATTTCTTGATATGCCTGATGTTAGATTCAAGATCTCAATAGAGGATAAACCGCTGAGTATGCGCGGAAAAGACAATGTTGAGATCCTTTTATCCGCTAACGCCGGAGAAAGTGAAAAATCTCTTTCAAAAACCGCTTCAGGCGGTGAATTGTCAAGAATCATGCTTGCTATTAAAAATGTTACCTCTGTAAAAAATGATGTTGATACAATGATATTTGATGAAATCGATTCAGGAGTCAGCGGAAAAACTGCTGAAAAAATCGGAATCAAGCTTCATGATGTATCTGACGGAAAACAGGTTATTTGCGTTACTCATTCAGCGCAGGTCGCTTCAAAAGCCGATCGTCATTTGTTGATCGAAAAAAGCACCTATGACGGCAACACATATACTCAGGTCAGATCATTAAGCGATAAGGAACGAAAATATGAGCTTGCCCGTATTATAGGCGGAGTTGTTATTACGCAGGGACAGCTTAAAGTTGCCGAAGAAATGTTGAAAGGAAAAAAAGATGGATCAAAAGAAGATTGACAGGATCAGCGAGCTGACAAGAATTTCAAGAACAAGAGAATTGACTGACGAAGAAAAAGAGGAAAGAATGAATCTAAGGCAGGAATATGTCGAAGCTTTTAAAGCAAGTCTTGTTTCAAATCTCGAAAATACATATATTGTAGATGAAAACGGAAATAAAACTAAGCTGAAGAGGAGAAAATAAATATTGTTTGATGTCTTTTTTCTTAATAATTTTTTATTGACTTTATTTAATAAGTTTGATATTATTTTTTAGTAAGAGTTTTTTATTTTAAAGAAAAGGGGATTAGATTATGAAAAAACGATTTACAAAAATAATTATCGCCGTACTTGTGTTTGCTTTCGTTGCCGGAATAGCTCCTACGGCAGTTATGGCTGATTTGTTCAACAGCGTAGTTTCTGCGGCAGACTACTATAACCTTCAGAAAGTTGACGGAAAATGGCTCTATTACAACAATTCCGGCGAATATGACGAATCCTATACAGGTCTTGCAAAGAACGAATGGGGTTGGTGGTATGTTAAAGACGGCACTATCGACTTTACATTTACCGGCATGGCAAAAAATGCTTATGGCTGGTGGCATGTCAAAAACGGTAAGCTTGATTTAACATATACCGGTGTTGATACAAATGAGTACGGTTCATGGTATATGAACAAAGGTAAGCTTGATTTAACATTTACCGGAATGGCTAAGGACAGTTTTGGTTGGTGTTATCTTAAAAAAGGTAAAGTTGTGGAAGACTATAACGGAATGGCAAAGAATCCTTACGGCTGGTGGTATTTCACTAATGGCAGGATAAATTATATTTATGTCGGTCTTGCAAAGAATGACTACGGCTGGTGGTACATCAAAAAGGGTACTATTGATTTTTCTTATAACGGCGTTGCAAAGAATGACTACGGCTGGTGGAATGTCAAAAACGGTAAAGTTGTAAGCAAAGGCAAAAATCCCAATCCCAATCCGAACAAAGAGAGCGGAACACTTGGCTTCCTTTGGAATGAAGATGAAGAAGTCTTCTATTCTGCTACTGATCCGTGGCAGAGAAACTGGGGCTATAACGCCGCTTATGACTGGGCAGCTCAGCTTATCGTCCTGTATTATGATACAGTAAGAATTAAGTTTAATTACGGCGGATATGACTGGCTCGTACAGCTTTGGAAGGGTCAGTATGGTTTTGTACTTTTAGGCGCAGAGCTTGGCGTATATTATAAAACAGAAGGATCCCGTATTGAACACTATATCTGCGAAGACAATAATATGAGACTTAAAGCCGGATATGTTTGCTATGATAACGGCGATGTTCTCTTCCAGAGAGATTATCAGGATACATGGTGGCTTACAGGTTTTGTGGCCGGAAAGCTTGAAAGATTCAATGACCGTTCTGAAATGGCACTGCATGTTCTTATTACCCTTAAAAATAAAGATATGCGTGACGCGTTTGTCGGCGGACTTGAAAAAGCCGGATTCACAAAAGGCAAGGCGACAATTGCGGATCCTGACACATACTTTACAAACGGCGACAAGGATGTTTATCTCTTCTGGCAGTTCATTAACGAAATGACTGATCCGTTCTAAAATTTCAGACAAAAACTTATGACCTCCGTTAATCGCGGAGGTCATATTTTTGTCTGTTTTTACTTTATCGTTTTGAGAACTTCTTCAATAAGCTTTTCTCTTCCGAGATGGCAGTTTCTTGAATTTTCATCGTTCGGAATAACTCTTATCGGTTTTCCTGCGTAGTAAGAAACTGTTATATTGCAGTTCTTGTCGCAAAGAGTACATTTTGTATCAACATACTTTTCGTCAAGCGGAACCTGCTTTTTCAAAACACTTCTTTCTGTAAGAGAACCTGTAGGACATAGCTTAACGCAAAGTCCGCAGTTGTTGCATTTTGTCTTGTTCAGGGGAAGCTTGAAGGCAGGGGACACATCTGTTGTAAATCCTCTTCCGAGAAGTCCTATAGCGGAAATATCCATTACCTCTTTACATGAACGGACACAAAGACTGCAGAGAATACATTTGTCGGTATTTCTTACTATAAATTCATTGGCGTCCGCACCGTCATAGTTTGTCGGCTTTTCACCTGCAAATCTTTCAGGCTTGACATCGTACATATTTGCAATTTTCAAAAGCTTGCATTTATAGTATTCACGACATCCGCATTCAAGACAACGCTGAGCTTCCTTTTCGGCGTCTTCACAGCTATAACCTTTTACTACCTCAGTGAAATTGTCTTTTCTTTCATCTGCTTCAAGCTGAGGCATTTTAACTCTCGCAATCTTTTCTCTGTCTTCAAAATCTTTTTCTGAAAGATCTCTTTCGACATAATACGGCTTTTTGACTTCGATATCAAAACCGTTAAGAAATGCGTCAACCGATTTCGCAGCTCTGCCGCCCTCACCTATTGCTTCAATTGCAATAGACGCGCCTTTGTTGGTCGCATCGCCAATAGCAAATATGCCTTCGATATTCGTCTTAAAAGTGTTTTCATCTGCAAGAACGTTTTGCCTGCTTGTCATTTCAATTTTGTTAAGTCCGAGGGGATCAAGCTTTTGACCGATCGCCATAATTACGCTGTCAAGCTCAATATACTCAAATTCACCCTCTATTTCAACGGGCTTTCTTCTTCCGCTTGCGTCAGGCTCGCCAAGCTTCATCTTTTGAAGCTTCATTCCTGAAACCTTGCCGTCTTTTGTAAGTATTTCAGCCGGATTAGTAAGGAATTTAAATACAACGCCTTCTTCTTCAGCTTCTTTTATTTCAATTTCATCGGCAGGCATTTCATTTCTCGTTCTTCTGTAAACGACATAAACTTCTTTTGCGCCAAGTCTGACGGCAGTTCTGCAAGCGTCCATAGCTGTATTGCCG
>JAFSTS010000067.1 GCA_017445685.1 Clostridia bacterium
CGGCGCCGATGGCAAGCATACCGATGCCGCCGCCGGTAGGAGTATGACTGTCTGAGCCTATAAGAGTTTTTCCGGGAATACCAAATCTTTCAAGATGGACTTGATGACAGATGCCGTTACCGGGTCTTGAAAATCTTACGCCTCTCTTTTTGCACACAGACTGAATAAATCTGTGGTCATCAGCGTTTTCAAAACCTGTCTGAAGAGTGTTGTGGTCTATGTAAGCGACGGAAAGCTCGGTTTTAACTCTTTCAACTCCCATTGCTTCAAATTCAAGATACGCCATTGTTCCGGTAGCGTCCTGAGTAAGAGTCTGGTCGATTCTGATACCAACCTGCGATCCTTTGATCATCTCTCCGTCAACGATATGATTCTTAATAATTTTTTCACTGATGGTAAGTCCCATATAAATTCCTCCGAGACATTCAACTTATTGATTTTTTTAACAAAGTTTATTATATTCTTTTATTATTAACTTGTCAACCAAATTGAGAATTATAAAGAAAATTTTACTTATTGAACAAAATTAGCAAGAAAATTTGTTAAATATTTTCCCATAAAAAAACGGCTTGAAAAAGCTCAAGCCGCAAAGATTTGATTTGTCGTAAAAAGATCTCAGATGATTCTTTTTGATACATACTTGGAATTCATAGCGTTTAGCAAACAGGTGTAATTCATCGCAAAGTCTATCGTGTCGCCGACTGCATATTCTTTGTCCGAATTTGTTACATCAACGATAACATGGTCGCTGCTGCCGCCGATAACTGAACATTTTTTATCAACGCATGAAAGTCCGGGCAGATATATATCCTGTTTTCCGAGTGCAACAAGAGCGCGATTTGTCTTAAGGCTCGTTTCAGCAGGTTTTACACCTGCAACAGAAGGCTTTTTCTTCAGTTCTATTATTTCAGCCTTAAGAATGAAATTGTCGGTCACACTGTTTTTAAACGGAAGATTGATGACAGGAACATTTCCCAGATAGACACCTTCGCCCATACGCAGATTGTTGACTTCTTCGGGAAGCTTTTCGTCATAAAGCATTGGAATACAGCTTGACGCTCCGGCTGAAACGATTGTAAATTTCGTCTTAAAATGCTTTTCAAGTTTGTTGACAATATCAATAAATTCAGCCATGTTTTCTTCATCGGGGAAGGTGTCGTTTACGCAGCTCAGGTTTGCAGCTATGCCGTAAACTTCAACATTAGTCATTGTTTCACATTCGCTGATTATGTCTGCAAGTTCATCAATATAGCAGCCGTCTCTCAAGTCGCCAAGCTCAGCCATAAGAATGATTTTGTGAACTTTATTTTGATTGATCGCTTCCATATTAAGCGCGCGAATTACTTCAAGCTCACTGTTTATACTCGCGTCGCTGTAGCGGACAACATCTGCGATTTCAGAAAGCATAGGCGATCTGATAAGCCACTTTTCAGCCTGAACATCGGCATAGACATGAAGGTTTTTGATTCTTGAATCGCATATAATGCCGACTTCGCCGTGCTTGACGATATAGTCGACAAGAGGCTTGTAACCTACAAGCATTTTTGTAACAAGCGAAAAAGATATCTTGTTTTTCGTGCATTCATTCTTCAGCTCTTCAAGGTTAGCAAGAATACCGTCCAGTTTAATGTCGATCAAAGGATACATACTTTTTACCCCATTTTTCCTCTAATAAATTTTTTGATATATTTTGCTGATTCTAATTCAATTTCAAATTCATTTTTCAGGTCGGTTTTGCTGATTTCAACGCCTTTGTTTTTCATGGCTTCCAGGATTATATCCTGAGCAAACCATGGGTTTTTGACAAAAACAGGGCCAAGCGCATTTGTAAAATAAACATTGTTTTTCTTTGCGCCTTCCGTTTTGTCGATGTCATTGTTTCCTTTGCCGTAAACGATGTCGCCGAGACGGTCGTTTTCGTTTTCAAGGAAGAAATCAACTATGTGTATATGAAAAGACACGATCTCAGTTTTATCTTTAAGCGTAAAATACAAATCGTCTCCGTAGATTTCCTGTCTTTCAACACAGTTCATGTCGAGAAGTCCAAGTCCGACGACAATGCTGCCGTCTCGTCTTTTAAGCTGTTTTGAAAGAATAGCCCCGGTTGAGCCGACTGCAATTATAACTTTGTTTTTGGCGGCATAATCATAAATTGCATTGCCGAACTTTTTAAGATTTTTAACGATCGGGTCAACTGTTTTGACTTCACCGGCGTTAAAAAGAATAATATCGGTATTTTCAAAATCAATTTCCTGAGAAAATGTGTCGACCCTTGTTACTTTAGGTATGATTCCCATGAGCTTGGCGACTTTTTCAAGAGCCATAACATTGCCTCTGTCACCGTGGAGATTAAGCAGGTCAGGGTAGACCCATGAGATGTTTAAAGTTTTATCACTCATTTTCATTGCCTCCATAAATCTTAGTAGATTTGTCAAGCTCGTTATATTTTTTAAGCCATGTTATCAGATACACATTGTCGATGTCGTATTTGTTAAGCTCTTTGAGTATGTCTTCATCGTTGTCGTTGGGGATAATTGAGATCATATCCCTGTCGATCCCTGCGTAGATCATTCTGTTTGCAGTATCGTACGCAACAGCTTCCGAAAAGCAGATATAACGCTTGATGTTATTGTCTTTGAGAGATTCAAAATCAACATCAAAGGAATAAAATGTGTTTGTGTAATATGGATGAAAATCCCGAAGCTCTTCAAGACCCATCAGCATGATTTTGGGCTCTTTGTCCTTTGCTATATAATCAAGAGCAGTCTGGAGTGTTTCTGGGTTTTCCTGCTTGATTCGGATATATTTGAGGACTTTAGTTTTGTATTTCAGGGTTTCCATTCGTCCGCTGATGTTAATGAAAGTATAAAAGGCCTTTTGAATTTCATCGAATGTGATACCAAGGGTAGAGCAGACTGCTATGCACAAAGCGTAATTGTAAATATAAAACGGCTCGTTGTTCGTAACAATGTATCTATTGCCTGCGCAGTCAAAGCTGCATTCGTCAAAGTCGATGTTTTCAGCATAAAACTCAGCGTTTTCTTCAGACTTGAAGCTGCAGCCTGCGCAATGAAAATGACCGACATTGTCAACATTGTAAAAATCAAAGAAAATTTTGTCGTTACATTTAGGGCAGGGCATAGTGACATCAAAAAACCTGTCCTTTTTAAAGGTGTATTTGTTTTCTCCGACC
The DNA here is from genome assembly GCA_017445685.1 of Clostridia bacterium. Next base: position 3,194 of record JAFSTS010000067.1, read on the forward strand.
CCGTAGTAGATGACATCGCTTGAAAAATCTTCAAAGGATTTAGCTCTCGGCTCACCGTTGTTGAGGAATAGCCTCATGTTCGAATTGAAAACTTTTCTGAATTTTGAGACGATATAATCAGGCTCGCCGTTTCTCTGCACCTGATCTTTTTGAAGGTTTGTGACGCAGACATTCTTTGAAGGGATAAA
>JAFSTS010000068.1 GCA_017445685.1 Clostridia bacterium
AAAAACGGGCTGTAGCTGTTGCAATAATCGGAATAGTTTTCCGGCTTTCGGATCTCGTTGTATATTTTATCGTTCATGTTTTCACCTGAAACAATAGCCGACATATTGTCGGCTAATGAATAATAATTATTTGAGTATAAGTTTCCTGTTTTTCGGGGAGGATTCAAACGACACAAGAACGCTCTTGCTCTTGTCATCGTATTCAAAGTTGACGTTTTCGCCGTCTATCGTTGCGCTCGTAATTTTGAACGGAACTTTGATCCTGATATTGGCTTTCAGCTCTCCTGCGCCGTAGAACTCGGAAACAATGGTGTCGCCGTCCTTTTCAAGCGAGAAGATTCGCACGGAAGTTCCGAGGACTGCAAGCTCGTCTTTGACTTTGGAAAGATCAAGAAGCATACATTTGTCATTCGGTAAAAGCTCGACTTTTTCGACGATGTCAAAGGCAGGGGAGAACATATCGACGAAAAGACCGTTGAATTTGAGCGGCTCATCATTTATGCTTTCGTCCATGACGGCTGCAACGATGTAAGCGTCGCGCTCTACGACAAGATTATTTTTAAATTCGATTTCATTCTTCTTGTCACCGATAACGTCAAGGAAAAATTCGCGGAAGGAGTCGGCATTTTCCTTAGAATATGAGAATACGCACGGGTCGGTATTCCATATTGCAGCAGTACCCTTGAGACACTTGAAAATTTCTTTTTCATTTTTTGGCTCTACGCCAAGCATTTCGAAAAGATGTTCGGCAGGATTTTCATATTTTCCTGTCCACCAGCTATTTATCTTGTTGAACGGATCTTTTCCGTCGCCGACATAAATGAGAGTACCGCCCTGTTTTACCCACTCTGCAAGGGCAGCGTTGATGTCAGGATAGTCAGGCTTCATAAATTCGTAGCTGAGTATCAGTACATCGTAGTCGTTGAGATATCCTGTGTATCTTCTCGCATTGTCAAGAAGAACGGGTCTTACGGGTAAACCGTATTTAAGAAGCGGAAATGCCAGAGAGAAGAATCCCGGAAATGCAGCGGACTGAGCATATTTGTAACGCAGTTCGTTGTTGCTGTCATTTCCCTTGAAAAGATATTCTTTTATCTGTTCTTCAAGATCGTTATCATCCGTTGCAACTGTTCCGACAAATTCCTCTTTTTCGTCCGAGAAACATGAATCGGGGTATTCTCTCTGATAAAGCTGGCAGTCGCCTGTCAAAACACCGACTCTCAGACCGGAGCTTTCGCCAAGCTCAAGAGTGCCGAGAGTGTTGAAAGTATTGTTGAGAATAGTTCTGTAATCGTCGGGTATCCTCTCGCTGTCGGGAGAACCCTGCGGATATTCAAGTTCAAAAACTCTGTTCGGCCACGGGCATATTTCGTATGTATTGACTTTCGGGTGCATTAAAGAAGCAACAACGGTGCAAATGTAATTGGTTCGGTAATCGTTCCAGTCGAAAATAGGGTTGTCTTCGATCGGATCGTGCAAAAACCACATCTTTCTGCCTGTTCCCTTAACAAGCTCCTGCATAACGCCGTACTCAAGATATGCTGTTTCAAAAGTGCGCTCTTTAAGTTCACCGTCAAACCAGTTTTTAGTTCTTGAAGTACCTGTCCAAACCTGTGCAATACAGCCGTCTACATAAGGAAGGTCGGCAAGCTTTCCTTCGGGACTTACGATTTTCCACATTGTATAGTTGATAAGGCTGTGCGTAGGAACATAGAAACGGAGGTCACGGTTGTATTTGAGCTTTGCGTATTCTTTAAGACCTGCCGATACTCTGTCTATCGTTCTTGCGTAAAGATACGCTTTGAGCTTTGAACACTTGTATTTAGCGTCAACGCTTTCGTGAGGAGCCGTCCAGTCCTCATGATAATACATTTTGTATTCACGCTTAAAGGACTCGGAATAGCCTGCTCTGTCCCAAAACTCAGGCTCTTCAACATGAATTGCTTCTACTCCTGCGTCAACTACGATTTTGAGTTTTTCAGTAAGATAATTTGCAAAAGAAATTGTCGGAACCATATACGGGACCTTTGGGTTGTGAAGAATATGGTTTCCGTAACGATCCGTCTGAGCGTCATCCCAGTGGTCGATGCCGTCCCATTCGCCGTCAAGGTAATCTAAATATCGGCCCCAGGAAATACCGACCATGCTGTGAACGATATAGTTATGCTCCTGATACCACTTTATTCTGTCGATAGTTGAAGGGTCAATTCTGTAGACCATGACAAAGTCGCATTTGTTGTCAACGCTGTCAACAGTAAAGTCGCCGATCTGATAACCTGTTCTTTCTTCTTTTGGGTCTCTGATAAAAGCCATTTTGAGCCTCCCGAAAAACAATTATATTTTTGCC
>JAFSTS010000069.1 GCA_017445685.1 Clostridia bacterium
CATACCTTTTTCGTCGATTTTTCTAAGCAGCATTTCCGAAAAGCTTTCGTCGACCTGATTGACAAGCTCGTCAAGCGACATCGTGCTTTCTTCAAGTATTGTCGGAGCTTTCGCAGCGCTGCCGCAGACGTTGGGAACAGTGCTTTTGTTTATACTTGAATCAATGTCGATTGAAACAGATCTTTTTGCCTCGGCGTGTAAGTCATGCTGTGTGAAAATGCTGATGTCAATATAATTTTCGTCTATGAAAGAAGCTATCTTATTCAAAAGCTCGTCGCTGATTTTTTTATTTTTGTTTAAAGAAAATTTTGCCATGATGTCACCTTGAAGATTTTTTTCTTTGCTTAGGCGCAGGTAATTCGTCAAACATTGCGTTCAGCAAATCACAAAGATATTTCCGATCGTCAACATTGTCGACAAGAAGCATTTCCTTTGCGTTTTCATAGGGAAGCTCGTATTGAGGATTTTTTATAAATTCAACAGCAGACTTTACGGGTTTTAGTAGAAATCTGTCGTCATAAATTCCGCCGACGATTTTTCCGCGGAAGTACAAAATATATTCGCCCATCATCGCTTTGTATGATATGTTGTCAAGCTCTGAAAGCTGTTCCAAAACGAAAGACAGATATTCCTTGCTTGAAGCCAATAAAATCACCTCTCAGACAAAATTGTATCCTGCTTTTTTCAAGGCTTCAACAGCTTTTTCAAAATTCTCCTTTTTCACAAGAATGTAATCTGTGTTGAAGGTTGAAACGGCAAAAATCCCGATTTTGTTTTCGGCAAGCACTGTAGAAATTTTTGACAATATACCTATCAGCGAAAAGTCGAGAACGCCTTCGATTCGGAAACCCCGCCAGCCGTCGTCGCGCTCAACGGTTTTTTCGGGAACGGCTTCGACCGAACAAACAAGAGAAATTTCCTCGTCTGTTATTCCGACAAAAACAAGCTCCTGATTTAAGTCGATGTCATCTGTGCTTTCGACCTTGCACACCGACAGCTCGCAGTGTAAAACTTTAAGTTCCATTTTCTGCCTCCGTATTGTTTCGTTATATTTCAAGCCCCATCAAAATGACCCTGCTCTCTTTTTGAAATCCATGCTTTTCGTAAAACTTTGGAAGCACGCCCTCAGGCGCGGTTATAAGATGAACGCCTGCCATGCCCTGAGCTTTCATATCGGCAAGACATTTTTCAAGAAGTTTTGTCGCTATTCCCCTCTTTTGATATTCAGGGTCAACGGCAAGATCGTTGATTTCAAAAGTTCTTCCGTACGAAAAAAGCATTGACGAGCCTAAAATAAATCCCACGACTTTTCCGTCGATCGTATATTCCATGCCGTATGACTGTTTCATTTCAAGCAGCTCTTTGACATGGATCGTTGCGTCCTCAACGATCCAATTGTCGTTCCAGGGCTCGCCCGAAAAGGCAGCGGCATATATTTCTCCATACCGATTAAGATGTTGAATGGTGCAGGGATAAATGTTTTCCATGTTAGTTTTGATCATCCTTTTAAGATTGATGTTAGTAATATTATCTCATAAATCACTACAAAAAGCAAATGAAGAAAAATTTCTGCTTTTATGATTATTAGACGGTTATTCATTCTTCATTCTTCAGTATTCATTTAGAAAATCCTGTCTGTTAATGAATAATGAATACTTAAAGCTTAAAAATGAATAATACAAAGCAAAAATCCTGCCGAGTTCATCGACAGGATTTTCGCTTTGGCGGAAGCGGTGGGATTCGAACCCACGAGCCC
>JAFSTS010000009.1 GCA_017445685.1 Clostridia bacterium
ATGAAAACGACTCTTGAAAAATACAGGATCGTATACGACAAGTGGTTTCATGAAAGCACTGTTCATGAGGACGGCGAGCTTGCCGAAACAATTGAAATCATGAAGGAAAAAGGGCTGACTTACGAAAAAGACGGCGCTCTCTGGTACAAAAACAAGGAAGTCCAGTCGGCAAAGCTGAAGGAAAGCGGAATGAGCGACGAAGCCATTGAAAAGCTTGAGCTCAAAGACGATGTTCTTATCAGAGCAAACGGCAACCCGACATATTTTGCTGCTGACATCGCGTATCACAGAAACAAGCTCAAAGTCAGAGGCTTTGACAAGGCTATCGACATCTGGGGCGCAGACCACCATGGTCATGTCGCCAGAATGAAAGCCGCGCTTGATTCGATTGGTGAAAACGGCGGAAAGCTTGATGTTATATTGATGCAGCTTGTCCGCTTGACAAGAGGCGGCGAAGTTGTCAGAATGTCAAAGCGTACCGGCAAAGCAATATCCTTAGTCGATCTTCTTGAAGAAATTCCGGTTGACGCTTCTCGTTTTCTTTTCAACATGAGAGAAGCCGGATCCCAGATGGAATTTGACCTTGATCTTGCTGTTGAACAAAGCTCGAAAAACCCGGTTTACTATTGTCAATATGCTCATGCGAGAATTTGCAGCATATTGAAAAAAATCAAATCTGACGGAATTGAGATCAGAGATTGTTCCAACGAGGAGCTGGAGCTTCTGACGGACGACACCGAAAAGGAGCTGATCCTTCACCTTGCCGCTCTTACAGACGAAATCATCACGGCTGTTAAAAATTACGATCCGGCAAAAATTACCCGTTATGTTATCGAGCTTGCGACTCTGTTTCATAAGTTTTACAATTCATGCAGAGTTGTCTGCGACGATGAGAAACTGATGCAGGCGAGAGTTTATCTTTGTATCTGCGTCAGGGATACGATCAAAAATATCCTCAATATGCTGAAAATCGATGCGCCTGAATCGATGTAGAGAAAGGAATGTTTTTTATGAATAAAAACTGCGCCGTGATCCTTGCTGCCGGCGAGGGGACGAGAATGAAATCCTCTTTGCCAAAAGCAATGGCGGAAGTTCTTTTTAAACCGATGATAGATTGGGTAACAGATTGCGTAAGGATCAGCGGCATCGAAGATATCTGCGTTGTCACGGGACATCTTGGCGATGTTCTTGTGGATCATCTTGCAGGAAAAGTCGAAACTGTGGAGCAGTCGCGGCGCCTTGGAACAGGTCACGCCGTGTATCAGGCGAAGGAATTTATAAAAAAACATATCGGAAACAATGTTCTTGTTCTCAACGGAGACGCGCCGTTTATCAATCGTGAAACAGTTCAAAAAGCTCTTTCATATCACGAAAAAAACGATTATGCCGCGACTGTGATCTCCGCAGAAATAGATAATCCTTTCGGATACGGAAGGATCATCAGGGATGAAAACGGCGAGCTTCAAAAAATCATAGAAGAAAAAGAAGCGTCCTCCAAAGAAAAAGCCATTAAAGAGGTCAATTCCGGCGCTTACTGGTTCAGAAGCGAAAAGCTGCTTGTCGCCCTTGATACGCTCATCAAGGTAGGGGAAAGCTCCAACGATGGGAAAGAATATTATCTTACCGACGCAATTGAAGCATTAAAGCTTTCAAACGATAAGGTCGGCGCTTTTGAAGCAGACAGCCCCGAAATCGTTCTCGGCGCAAATGACAGGGCGCAGCTTGCCGAGCTCAACGAGATCGCAAGGAAAAAAGAAATCAGGAAACATCAGGCAAACGGCGTTTCCATTCCCTTTGCAAACGAAGTTGTCATTTGTCCGGGCGTTGAAATCGGCATGGAGACGGTCATTCTTCCGTCAACCATGCTTAAAAGCGGTACAAAAATCGGCTCAAGCTGTGAGATCGGTCCCAATAGTGTTATCAGCAACTGCACTGTCGGAGACGGTACGCTTGTGCAAAACTCCTATTGCTATGATTCAACGATAGGCAATAACGCAGAAATCGGGCCCTTCGTCAGAATCAGACCGAATTGTACTGTCGGTGACAACACAAGAGTCGGAAACTTTGTTGAGCTCAAAAACTCGGTTATCGGAAAAGATACGAAAGTGTCGCATTTGACTTATATCGGCGATAGCGATGTAGGCGAGGATGTTAATTTCGGCTGCGGCTGCGCGACAGTAAACTTTGACGGAAAAAACAAGCACCGTTCTACTATCGGAGACGGCGCATTCATCGGCTGCGGCACGAACATCGTCTCACCCGTAAGAATCGAAAAGGACGCGTATGTGGCGGCAGGTTCCACAATTGTGGAGGATGTTCCCGAAAACGCTCTTGCCATCGCGCGAAGCAGGCAGGTCAACAAACACGACTGGGTCACAAGAAAAAGGCCCTACAGAAGAATGAAATAATATGTTTGGAAGAAAGAAAAAAGAATTTATCTCGGGAAGCTTTGACTATCTGATAGCAGGGCTTGGAAATCCGGGGAAAAAATACGAGTTCACAAAACACAATGCCGGTTTTATGTGCCTTGACCTGTTCGCGCAGGATAATGGACTTAAAATCGACAAACTGAAATTCAAGTCTTTGCTGACTGATTGCATGATAGGCTCGTCAAGATGTATCCTCTTAAAGCCGCAGACCTTTATGAATAACAGCGGCGAAGCGGTAAGAGAATGCGCGGATTTTTATAAAATTCCGCCTGAGAGGATAATCGTTATTTTTGACGATGTGTCGCTCGATCTTGGTAGGATAAGGATCAGGCGCAAGGGCTCGGCAGGCGGTCACAATGGCATTAAAAGTATCATCTACCATTTAAACAGCGATGAATTTCAGCGTATAAAAATAGGGGTAGGCAAGAAACCCGATGAAAACTGGGATCTTGCCGACTGGGTGCTGAAGCCTTTTACAAAGGAAGAGCTTCTTGTCATGCGAAGCACTGCTCAGGATACTGAAAAAATAATTGAGCTAATGGCGCAGAGTAAAACCGAAGAGGCCATGGCGGAATATAACTCATAAAAATCGGAGGAAAAAAGATGAAAGCGGTTGTTACTGTTGTCGGAAAAGATACGGTCGGAATCCTTGCAAAAGTATCGTCCGTGTGCGCCGAAAACGACATGAATGTCGAAGAAGTTTCACAGACGATTTTGCAGGATATGTTTTGCATGATCATGCTTGTTGAAGGAAAAAACGAAAAAACCGACTTTGCTAAATTTTCACAGACGCTCAAGGACGAAGGCGAAAAAATGGGACTTGTAATACATACCATGCATGCCGATGTTTTTGAAACGATGCACCACATTTGAAGAGGTTTGACTTGATATGATAAACACCGGCGACATACTTGAAACGATCAGCATGATCGAAAACGAGCATCTTGACATAAGAACCATCACCATGGGTATTTCACTGCTCGACTGCGCCGATTCCGATATTGATTCGGCGTGCCAAAAAATATATGACAAAATCACCCGTCTTGCAAAAGACCTTGTCAAAACGGGTGAAGACATAGAAATGCAGTACGGCATTCCGATAATCAACAAGAGGATCGCCGTTACGCCGATCTCAATGCTTGCCGCGTCTTCCGGCGGCGACCCGATAAAATACGCTCTTGCGCTTGAAAAAGCGGCAAAAGCCGTCGGGGTCAATTTTATAGGCGGATATTCAGCCCTTGTTCAAAAAGGCTTTGCAAACGGTGACGAGAGGCTGATCAACAGCATTCCCGAAGCTCTCAGCGCCACTCAAAGAATATGTTCAAGCGTAAATATCGGCTCAACAAAAGCAGGCATAAACATGGACGCAGTTAAGCTGATGGGCAAAATCATCAAAAAAAGCGCCGAAGTAACTGCTGACAGAGACTGTGTCGGAGCTTCAAAGCTTGTTGTTTTGTGCAATGCTCCGGACGACAACCCGTTCATGGCCGGCGCTTTCCACGGCGCAGGCGAAGCGGAATGTGTTATCAATGTCGGCGTATCAGGCCCCGGCGTTGTAAGGAGCGCGCTTTCAAAAATGCCCGATGCGGACATAACTCAAATTGCCGATACGGTCAAGAAAACTGCATTCAAGATCACGAGAATGGGACAGCTTGTTGCAGGCGAGGCTTCAAAAAGGCTCAATGTTCCGTTTGGAATTGTTGATTTAAGCCTTGCGCCGACTCCTGCGGTGGGCGATTCTGTTGCGCATATTCTTGAGGAAATGGGGCTTGAACAGTGCGGAGCGCACGGAACGACAGCTTGCCTTGCGCTGCTCAATGACGCAGTCAAAAAAGGCGGAGTTATGGCCTCGTCCCATGTCGGAGGATTATCCGGCGCGTTTATCCCTGTCAGCGAGGATGCAGGAATGATAGACGCTGCAAGAAGCGGATGTCTGAAAATCGAGAAGCTTGAAGCGATGACGGCGGTTTGCTCTGTCGGACTTGACATGATAGTTGTTCCCGGTGACACGAGCGAAGAAGTGCTTTCTGCGATAATTGCCGACGAAGCGGCTATAGGAATGATCAATTCCAAGACAACGGCGGTCAGACTGATTCCTGCCATTGGCAAAAAAGTAGGAGACGAAATAAACTTCGGCGGACTTTTCGGAAAAGGTCCTGTTATGCCGCTTAACACGGCGTCTCCTGCAAAATTCATAAACAGAGGCGGCAGGATTCCAGCTCCGCTTAACAGCTTAAAGAATTAAAAACAGAGGTAAGGTTTTTTGTCAGACCTTACCTCTGTTTAATTCTTTAATACTTTTCTTATGCCCACTCAAAATTTTCTTTTCCTGCGCCGAGTTCAAAGTGGCATTTAACTATGCCAAGGTCGATTTTAAGACAAGTGCCTATCAGACCCGATTTTGCAGAAACCTTATTGTCCTTCAGACTGAAATAGAACTTCTGCTGATTAACGGCTGTCGGAGCAAGAAGAGCTGCTTCGATTCCTCGCTTAAACCATTCCGGCGAAGAATCGGAAATATTGCTGATCTCCGTTGCCGGCTTGCTTTTGTGTTTTGCGCCCTGGGTTTTGCCGTAGCCGAGAGAAATGATGATTTTTTCAGTTTCACCGTCAGCAACAACAGCCTTACTCTTTCCGTGCGTAAGAGCTACCCAGCAGGTGTTGAGTCCAAGCTCCTGTGCTTTCAACACAAGCATTTCGCCAAAGAAGCCGCATCTTTCGTCAAGATCGGGAGATTTTTTGCCGACAAGAGCGATGTAGTTTGAGCAGTTTTCAAAATTTCCATAGTGAGCCATACGCGAATTAAAACATTCCGGCTCGTCATAGATAATCTGCATATTCAGATTTCCCTGTTCATTGAGAAACGAAGCATATTCATCAAGCTGAGCGCGGATATCTTCCGGGATTTTTTTGTCAAGATACTGTCTTACACTGTGACGGGAATTGATCAGTTCAATTGTTTTATCCATAATAGCCTCCCGGTTTATGATTTAAAGAATGCTTCAAATGCCTTATGAGCCATATAAAGATCGATTTTTGAAATTACCTCGTAAGGAGCGTGCATGGAAAGGACAGGCACGCCTACATCTACGACATCTACATCAAGGTTTGCGATATATTTTGCGACAGTTCCTCCGCCGCCTTCATCGACCTTGCCAAGCTCGCCTGCCTGCCAAATAACATTGTTTGAATCAAAAAGTGTTCTCATCTTTGAAACAAATTCCGCGCTTGCATCGGAAGTTCCGCTCTTGCCGCCTGCGCCTGTATATTTTGTCATAACAACGCCCTTGTTGATAAAGGAGGCGTTGTTTTTTTCATAAACGCCTGCAAAAGTCGGATCAAACGCAGCGTTGACATCAGCCGAAAGGCACTCGCTTTTTGAAAGTATATCATGCGCCTGTATGCCCTGCATACGAGCAAGGTCGGCGATGAAATAAGCCATATATGCCGATTTAAGTCCTGTGTTGCCCTCGCTGCCGATCTCCTCTTTGTCGGTGAGGACGCAAAGAACTGTATGATCGGGTTTTTCACATTCGACAATTGCCGTCAAAGCAGGGTAGGAGCAAACTCTGTCGTCGTGTCCGTACCCGCCGATCATGCTGCGGTCAAAGCCAATGTCATCGACCGTTCCTGCCGGAACTGCTTCAAGCTCTGCCGTAAGAAAATCGGAATTTGTCATACCGTACTTCTTGTTGAGGATATTTATAATATTCAGCTTAACAAGCTCGCTTCCCTCGTCAGACCTGAACGGACGGCTGCCGATAAGAATATTCAGTTCCTCGCCTGTCACGACTTCATTGGCTTTTTTGCTCATCTGGTTTCTCGCAAGATGAGGAAGAAGATCGCTGATGACAAAACGGGGGTCGCCTGCGTCTTCGCCGATGTTTACTTCAACCTTTTCACCGCTTTTGAGCATAACGACGCCGTGCAGAGAAAGCGGTCTTGCAGTCCACTGGTATTTTTTGATTCCGCCGTAATAGTGGGTTTTAAAGTATGCAAGCTCATTGTCCTCGTAAAGCGGATTTTGTTTAAGGTCAACTCTCGGAGAGTCAATGTGAGCCGCAACGATTTTTACACCTTCGTCGAGATTCTTTTTGCCTATGACGCAAAGAATAATTGCTTTGCCTCGGTTTACGAAATAAACCTTGTCGCCGGGGGCATATTTTTTTGTTTTGTCAAAGGCAGAAAAGCCGTTTTCCAGCGCCGTTTTCTCAGCGAAGCTTACGCATTCGCGCTCTGTTTTACAGCGGCACAGAAAATCCTTGTAGCCTTCGCTGTATGAATCGGCTTTTTCGATTTCTTCCGCCGTCATGACCGCGGCGGCATTTTTCCGAGTGTCCAAAAGTCTTTCGGATAAAATTTTTACATCTTCCATTTTAGTACCTCACATATCATAAAGTTTTTCATAAATATTTTTTGCTGTTTTTACATTTTCAACATAAAGCCTCGTATCGTCATACGGTATGTAGTAAAGCGTTTTGCCGTCAGAAGAATAGCTGCTGTCGGTGATCCAATCTCCGACGATGCCGATACCTGCATGGTAGGCGGCAACTGCCGTCCAGACCTGACCGTCAAATTCGTCCAGCAGAATTTTCAAAAGAAATGTTCCGTATTGAATTGATATCTCTCCCGAATACAGCGCGTGTTCCTCCAAGTCTTCGCCTGTTTTAGTAAGAAGCCACTCTAAGGTGTGCGGCGTAATTTGCATTAGCCCGATAGCTCCTGCATCGGAAACGGCGTTTTCTCTGAAATTGCTTTCGGATTTTATCACTGCATAAATCAGCGATTTTTCAACGCCGTATTCCTCGGAATATTTTTCAACAACATCTGAATATTCGAGGGGATAAAGCGCTTTCATCACAAACTTTCCGCCGAAAAAAACGCTTCCCGACAGGACGCATATAACGACGAAAAAAATCAAAATCTTTTTCAAAAATTTCATATCTTTCCCTTTGCGAAATCAAGCAGTTTTTTTGCGTTATCTTCAACACTCTGACTGTTTTCGTTCATAATAATTATGTCGGCATTTTGAAAATAATATTCGTCTTCTTTTTGAGCACGGATCCTCTGCATAGCCGATGTTTCGTCAATAAAGTCGCGCGCAAGTATCCTTTTCAGGCGGGTTTCCTCGCTTGCGGAAACTACGGCGATAAAATCACAAAAATTTTTACATTCACTTTCGAGCAGCGCTGCTGCGTCGACGACACAAAAATCATATCCGTTTTTTTCGGCGAAATCAATTTCATTTTTAACTTCTTCGTTAATGTATGGGTGAGTGATCTCGTTAAGCTTTTTAGTGTTTTCTTCGCAGGAAAAAGCGATTCCTGCCAAAGCCTTCCGATCAAGAGTTTTGTCTTCTTTTAATATGCCGTCACCGAAATAAGAGCAAAGCTTCTTCAAGGCAGGCATACCTTTTTGTACGATTTTTCGAGCGATAATATCCGTGTCGATAATGTAAACGCCGTGCTTTTCAAGCTCTTTGCAAACCGCGCTTTTTCCCGATCCTGTTTTTCCGGTCAGACCGATAACTGTCATTTTTCCACCTCGATGACTTCAAATGCAGCGCTGCGAAGGAGTCTGTTTATCACCGCAAGTCCCATGCCGTCTTCAAACGGATATCTTGCATACACGATATCGACTCCGAGACTGTCCGCTTCTCTCAGCGCGTTAAAAAGCCTGTTGGACTGCGAAAGGGAATTGTTTTCCTTTCCGAAAGTAACATATTTGCATTCAACAAATTCTGCATCTTCTTCAAAGCAGAGAGCGCCAAAGCTGCCGGCGCATTTTTTAAGAAAATCCAAATATTCTTCTTGATCGCCCTTTACGATAACAACTTTTGTTTTGGGGGCATAGTGTTTGTATTTCATGCCGGGAGAGGCGACTTTTTGGGAATTGTCGATTTTGTGAAAAACTGCATTGTCGATCTCAACTTTTCCGAGAACGGCGCAAACCTGTTCAGGCGTTATTCCGCCGGGACGAAGGATTGACGGCTCATCGCCTAAAAGAGAAATTACCGTGGATTCAACGCCGATTTGGCAAGCTCCTCCGTCAACGATAAGAGGAATTTTTCCGTTCATGTCGTCAAAAACACTTTGCGCAGTTGTAGGGCTCGGACTGCCGGAAAGGTTTGCAGACGGCGCTGCGATTGGCACGCCGGAGCTTTTGATAATTGCCCTTGTGATTTCGTGGTTTGGAAGCCTGACGGCAACCGTATCGAGCCCGGCGCTTACGACATCTGGAACAAGCTCGCTTTTTTTAAGGATCAGAGTCATTGGTCCGGGCCAATATTTTTCGGCAAGAGCTTTTGCGCTTTCCGGCACTTCTTTTACTAAATTATATATTTCGTCAAACTCGCTTATATGCACTATAAGGGGGTTGTCCTGCGGTCTGCCTTTGGCGGCAAAAATACTTTTTACGGCTTCTTCGTCAAGCGCATTTGCGCCAAGGCCATAGACTGTTTCCGTCGGCAAGGCTACAAGTCCGCCGTTTTTAAG
>JAFSTS010000070.1 GCA_017445685.1 Clostridia bacterium
TCGGCTGGCCGGACAAGACGGAGGATTTTGAAAACTACTATCCGACAAGCACTCTCGTAACAGGTTACGACATCATACCTTTCTGGGTCATGAGAATGATGTTCTCAGGGATCGAGCATACAGGTCAGGTTCCGTTTGATACGGTTTTGATACATGGACTTGTCCGCGACGCACAGGGCAGAAAGATGTCAAAATCTCTCGGCAACGGAATTGATCCGCTTGAGATAATCGACAAATACGGCGCTGATGCGCTCAGATTCACTCTTGCAACAGGCAACAGTCCCGGAAACGATATGCGTTTTTCAGACGATAAAGTCGAAGCAAGCCGCAATTTTGCAAACAAGATCTGGAATGCTGCAAGGTTTATTCTCATGAATCTTTCCGAGGACGAGCCTGCGCCGCATATTCCCGATAATCTTGCAATCGAGGATAAATGGATCCTGTCTGTATACGAAAAGCTTGTCAGAGATGTGACTGAAAATCTTGAGAAGTTCGAGCTTGGTATGGCGGTTGCAAAGCTTTACGATTTCATCTGGGATATTTTCTGCGATTGGTATATTGAAATTGCGAAAATCAGACTTCAGAAGGATGACGAAAGCAAAAATACCGCAAAAGCAATGCTTGTGTATATTTTCTCAGGCGCGCTGAAGCTGCTTCATCCGTTTATGCCGTTTATCACAGAAGAGATCTGGCAGACTCTTCCTCACGAAGGAGAGAGCATTATGATTTCCGAATTTCCTGTTTTCGACGAGACGCTTGTCTTTGAAGCGGAAGAAAAGGAAATGGATAAAATCATGACGGCAATCCGCGCTGTCAGAAACCGCAGGGCTGAGATGAATGTTGCCCCGTCAAAGAAAGCGAAGGTTTTTGTCGAGACTCAGTTTGCCGACACATTTGAAAAGGCAGGCGTGTTCATGCAGAAGCTTGCAAGCGCCTCGGAGGTTGAAGTAGGCGATAAGTTTGATATCCCCGGCGCAGTATCCATCATCACAGAGGACGCAAGAATGTATATTCCGCTTGACGAGCTTGTTGACCTTAAAGCTGAAAAGGCAAGGCTTGAAAAAGAGCTTGCAGCGACGAAAAAAGAGCTTGATTTTGTCAACAACAAGCTTGGCAACCCCAATTTCGTTTCCAAAGCTCCCGAACAGGTCGTTCAAAAGCAGCGTGAAGCCGCTGTGAAGCTTAACGATAAAATCAAGATGCTTCAGGAAAGTATTGATGAAATCAAGTAATATGAATTATTCACAAGCCTTAGAATACATACATTCATTCTTGAAATTCGGCAGCAAGCCGGGACTCGAAAGAGTCTCGGCTTTGCTTGAAGAAAACGGCTGTCCTCAGAATGAATTGAATATTATCCATGTTGCCGGAACGAACGGAAAAGGCAGCGTAAGCGCTATGATAGCAAAGTCTCTGACCCTTTCCGGCAAAAAGACAGGTCTTTTTACTTCTCCGTATGTTTCGGATTTCTGCGAAAGAATACAGATAGACGGTGAGATGATCTCACATCAAAAGCTGACGGAGCTTGTTGAAAAGTATTCAAAACAGATCAAAAAGCTTAATTCACTCAACATTTTTCCGACAGAGTTTGAGCTGATCACCGCCATGGCGTTTGACTTTTTTAAACAGGAAAACTGTGACTATGTTGTAATGGAAGTCGGACTTGGCGGACTTTATGACTCTACAAATGTTGTCAGAAAACCTGTAGTTTCCGTTATCACTCATATAGATCTTGATCACTCAGAGGTTTTGGGTAAAACAGTTGGTGAGATAGCTTTGCAAAAATGCGGAATAATAAAAGACGGTTGTCCCTGCGTGCTTTATCCCGAACAGTATCGGGAAGTTTTCACGGTTGTGGAAAATGAATGTAAAAAGCGCACAAGCAAATTGATAGTACCTGACACTAAAAAACTGAAAAATATTTCTACAGACAATCTAAAAACTTCGTTTTCTTACAATAACGAGGAATACTGCCTTGGTATGATCGGTGATCATCAGGCGCTCAATGCTGTTACGGCAATCGAAGCGCTGAAAATTGTCGGATGTGAGGAAAGATATATTAAAGCCGGAATTTCACAGGCGGCTCTACCGGCGAGAATAGAAGTTATCAGCAGAGATCCTTTAGTGATTCTTGACGGAGCGCACAACCCGGACGGTGCAAAAGCTCTCAGCCGAAGTATCAAAAGCATAGGCGGATATGTCGCGGTCGTAAGCGTTATGCGCGACAAAGATGTTGGCGGTTGTTTGAAATATCTTTTGAAAAATGCAAAAAAAACAGTCGCAACAAAGTGTGTGAATCCTCGCGCCATGGACGAAAACGACCTTGCAGAGCTTTGCAAAAAATATTGTAAAGATGTATTTTGCGTTGGAAAAGCTGAACAAGCGGTTGATCATGCGCTTAAAAACAATGACGGTCTGCCCGTGGTGATTTGCGGTTCGCTTTATCTTGCGTCCGAAGTGCGTGATTTCATCTACAAATAAAGACAATTTTTTTAAACTCAATCCTTTATCATTGATAAAAAGAAGATTAAGCTCTTCCTTTTTTCAAGATAAAGGATCATTTTTTTGGAGGGAAATATGCAAATTCAGTATGATCGGCAGAGCAGAACGCTGAAAGTGACGCTCAGCGGAGAGATAGACCATCATTCCGCGCTTGACACAAGAATGGAGATCGATTCACAAATCAAGCAGCTTCGTCCTAAAAAACTTGTTCTCGATTATTCGGAGGTCACATTTATGGATAGTTCGGGAATCGGTCTTATCATGGGCAGACATCGGCTCATGCAGTCTATGGACGGAGTGATCGAAGTAAAAAACGTTCCTGACAGGCTTTATAAGGTCGTAAAACTTGCAGGCATTGAAAAGCTCGGCAAAGTCAGCGCAAAAACGGAGGTTAAAAAATGAAAAAAATAAATTCAATGTCATTATCTTTTGAAAGCCGCTCTGTAAACGAGGGCTTTGCAAGAGTTACGGTGTCAGCTTTTGCAGCGCAGCTTGATCCGACAGTAGAGGAGCTGAGCGATATCAAAACTGCTGTCAGCGAGGCTGTCACAAACTGTATCGTCCATGCCTACAGAAACAGCGCAGGAAAAATTTACATATATGCTTCGATTTTTGAAAACGGCACTTTGAAGATAAGGATCAGGGATAAAGGCTGCGGTATAGAAGATGTTAAACAGGCTATGCAGCCGCTTTATTCCTCTCTTGGCGGAGAGAGGGCGGGACTCGGCTTTGCCGTGATGGAGAGTTTTATGGATAAGATCAGAGTCAGATCAACCGTCGGCAAAGGGACAAGTGTTACGCTTGAAAAAAGA
>JAFSTS010000071.1 GCA_017445685.1 Clostridia bacterium
AAAATAAGGCTAAAAATCAACAAAATGATATTTTTAGCCTTAAACGGTACTGTATAGTATAGCAATAAGAATAACGGGAAAAAGAAAAACAAAAACGGAATACTGCTGAAAACCATAATTCACCTGTTTGTTATATTATTTCAATCGTACAAAGCGAAGTTTTGAAGAATGTTTGACCATACGCCGTATGCAAGCTCGTTCTGGTGGAGATAACCGTCGCTGCAGTACTCCTGCTTCAGACCGTTCTCCCAGTCGCCCGTTGCGTCCGCAACATTGACAAAGCCATAGCCTTCAACCTCGCAGTATTTCTGCATTTAAACGTTGAGAAGCTTAATATTCTCGTTTGTAAGACTTTTATAATCTTTTCCGTAAAGAATATATGAGGTGCTGACTACATTGATCTGAACGCTTTTCTTTTCAAGTATTCTGCCTATGAGCTGAACATATTCCGCAAAAACATCGTTTATCGGATCGTCAACAACATTAAAGTCATTTATACCGAAGAAAAGGAAAACCTTGTCGATTTTCTCGGCTTTATCAATTGCTTCTTCAACCTTCATCTTTTCGCCCTTGAAGGTCGGCAAAACAGCGTCCTCCTCGTTTGAAAGAGCATTTTTCAGCGAAAAGCTTCCTGCCACAAGAAACAGCGGACCGCCGAGAAACTCCTCGCCTTTCTGCTCGCAGTACTTGCTGAAACCAAGCATTACCGAATCGCCCACAAAAGCAGACTTTCCGTAATAATCGTTTACAAAAGCAAGCTGTTCATCGCTGAGCGCATATGTCTGAGCAATTTCTCTTTGTTCATCCGTCTGAACTGCCGGTACATCGGTCTGCAAAGCAGAGGAATTATCGTCCTGCTTTTTTATTTTGGTTTTGTTGTCCTTTTCAACAGCGTAGTTATACGCAATTTCAGCGTCTTTCATGGCTTTAGCCATACCGCCGGTAGAATGGATCTTGACAAGGCTTATGCTTGTAAGGATTATCATCACAAAGAAAGACACAGCCATAACAAGAGCCTTTGGGCTTGACTTTTTAAGCAGTTTTAAAAATAAATACTTTGCTTTTTCCATATTCATAAAATGCTCCGAAAAATCACTGAAGTCTTTCCTTGATCATTTCCTCGATGAGTGTTGAATCAGACGAGAACACAAGATATACATAGTCTCCCGAAGTTTTGACGGAAGCGTCTTTTATGATCTCGTACTGATCGGGATTGTAGTCGACATTTGTCTCTCTCGACTGCTTGATAAACAGTTCAAGCTTTTCAATAACAGCGTCCTTGCTTTCCCGGGAATTGGTGTTGACGATGATGACAGTGTCGCAAAGAGTAGCCTCCTGAGCCGTCATGAAAACATAGTCGTTATACATATTCTGTTCAATGCCGTATCTGTTCGAAAGGGATTTCGGCTGAACCGAAACCATTTCGGGGAAGTTGACGACAGCGCTGATATCGGAATATATCCCCTCGCATGAAACAGACACAACATCATCCCCTGTGACTGTTGCAAGGTCGGTGCTTCCCGGATCGGAAGAGCCTTTGCCGCAGGCTGACACAGAAAGAAGCATAGTTAAAGCCGCAAGAACGGCAATCATTTTTTTCATAATTTTACCTCCGAAAATATTAAAAATCGACCTGAATTTACATTTTTACATCTTACATGAAATTATATCATATCCATTTGAATTATTCAATACGCAAAAGGCAAATTTATTTTATTGCGTTTTTATGTTGAAAAAAAAAGACT
>JAFSTS010000072.1 GCA_017445685.1 Clostridia bacterium
ATGGGTATTCGCCCTGAAAGCTCCCATCATGAAGAAGGACCGGGTCAGAATGAGATCGATTTCAGATATGCCGACGCATTAAGCGCCGCCGACAATGTAATGACATTTCAGACTGTCGTCAAAACAGTAGCCCGAAGAAACGGACTATATGCAGATTTTTCGCCTAAACCCCTCGAAAATGAGCCGGGAAACGGATTTCATATCAATGTTTCCGTTCAGCCCGACAATTCTTCCGAAAACCTGTGTCCGATGATCGCAGGCGTGCTTGAAAAGGCTGTTTCAATGACAGTTTTTCTTAATCCGACAGAAAGCTCTTATAAGCGGCTTGGGCAGATGAAAGCTCCGGGATATGTATCATGGTCTGCGGAAAACAGATCACAGCTTGTGAGAATACCGGCTGCTGTCGGTGAATATCGAAGAGCCGAGCTTCGGTCTGCCGATCCGGGAGCCAATCCGTATATAGCGTTTGCTCTTATGATTTGGGCAGGGTTGAGCGGCATTGAAAATAAAGCCGATCTGCCTCAGGCAATTGATGTAAATATGTATAAGGCGGACAAGGATGTCCTCTCAAAACTTCAAAAATTACCTGATAATCTTCAGCAGGCAAAGGCGTTTGCGAATGATGAATTTATAAAAGAACATATTCCTTCGCAGATACTTGACATTTACTGCAATTAACCTTAAAAAACTATCTTGCAAAGGAGGGGAAAAATGAACTTAAAAGAGCGGGTTTACAGCGTTCTTGTTGTTTCATCTTCTGAAAAGTTCAATCTGGCGCTGCCGGAAACACTGCCCCTCTCTAAATTTTCTCCCGTAAATGTCGTCAAAAACATAAGCGCGGCAAAACGGGCGATCAGCGAGCGTGACTTCGACATTGTGCTTGTCAATTCTCCGCTCCCCGACGGAACGGGCATAAGATTTGCGATTGATACGAATAACAATTATAATACCGTTGTTCTTGTGCTTGCCAGGCCGGAGCAGCTCAATGAATACAGTAATCTTGAACAATACGGTGTTTTTCTGCTTGAAAAGCCTCTGTCAAAGAATGTTTTTCAGCTTGCGTCAGGGTGGCTGATAAGCGCGAGAGAAAGAATCAGAAAAACAGAAAAGAAGACTCTTTCGATAGAGGAAAAAATGAACGAGATCAGAATTGTCAACCGCGCAAAGTGGCTTTTGATAAGCGAACTGAAAATGACTGAGCCGGGAGCGCATAAGTATATCGAAAAACAGGCCATGGACCGCTGCATTTCAAAACGGGAAATTGCTGAAGAAATTATTAAAACTTATGGTTAAAAAATACCCTTACGGCAAACGATTTGTCATAAGGGTATTTTAACAGGCTGTTTATCAACAGTCCGGGCAGAGGCTCCCGGAAGAAATTAAGCAAAAAAGAGCCGCAGTCTAAAGACTACAGCTCTTTTTTTGGTTCGAGTGGCGAGACTTGCCCGTCGCTCTCGCTCCGGCACGCACGCGGACACCAAAACAGTCCACCGGACTGTTTTTCTCGCTTTGCTCGTGTCCTGTTCAAGTCTCGCACATCAATAAGTAAAGAAAGAGCCGCAGTCTAAAGACTACAGCTCTTTTTTTGGTCCGAGTGGCGAGACTTGAACTCACGGCCTCTTGACCCCCAGTCAAGCGCGCTACCAACTGCGCCACACCCGGATATTTCCAACGAATGAAATTCTATCACATTTAAAAGGATAATGCAAGTGTTTTTTGAAAAAAATATAAAAATAATTATTGATCCAAATCAGGCGGTATGTTTTGCAATACCGCCTGAGATATTTTCATCAATCTTTCCAAAAACTCAGCTTGTCAGGGTCAAGCCCGATATCCTTAGCTTTGAAAACAGGATTGACGCCCTGCTTTTTCTGAGATTCATAGTTTTTCAATGCTTTGACAACCGTTGATGAGAGTATAATGCAGCATGGTATGTTGATAAGCGTCATGCCGCCCATGGTAATGTCAGCCATCGTCCATGCAAAGTCCATCGGTATAATTGCTCCTGCAAAGATGATGATAACGCAGAAGACATAAAAAACATTCATGAACTTTTTTGACGGAGGACGCTTCTTGTTCATATACGCAAGTGCGTTGTCCACATAATAAAGATTACCTATCAGAGTCGTGAAAGCAAACAGCACCATCGCAACGGTGATAAATATAGGACCGGCTTTTCCGAAAACTGTTGAAATGGCGTTTTGAACATAGGGAGCACCCGACACCTTTTCATTGTATTCTACGCCTGAGCTGAGGCACATAAGCGCCGTTGCCGTGCAAAGAAGCATAGTGTCGATATAAACGGAAACAGTCTGAACAAGCCCCTGCTTGACGGGATGTGTAACATCAGCCGAAGCGGACGCATTCGGTGCTGAGCCTACGCCTGCTTCATTTGAATACAGTCCTCTTTTAATGCCGTAAACGAGACATGATCCGGCAAGTCCGCCGAGAATTGATTTGAAGTCAAAAGCGTCTTTGAAGATGAGAACGAACATATGAGGGATATTCGTAACATTTGCAAAAATCACGATCAGTGAAATCACAACATAGGAAATACCCATCACAGGTACGATGCTTTCTGTAAGCCTGATGATTCTTTTTCCTCCGCCGAGCAGGCAATATCCTACGGCAACGGCAATTACTGCTCCGATAATATAGGGAGTGGTTTTTTCGTCATAAAAGCTGTAAGCTGCGAATGTGGACTGGAGGTTGTAAGAACAAAGCAGATTAAATCCGAAAGCGTATGTCGCAATAAGAAAAACGCAGAAAACAATTGAAAGCCAGGGCTGCTTGAGAGCCTGTTCAATATAATATGCAGGGCCTCCGTAGGAGTTGCCGTCCTTGTCCTTG
>JAFSTS010000073.1 GCA_017445685.1 Clostridia bacterium
ATATTATCCGCCCGCATAAGTCAGATAACACTTATTTGAAGAAAAAGTATACATTAGTAGATGTCTTTCAGAAAGATTTTTCAAGCTTCAAGTTACTGCCATTACCCGACGGGCGTCAGATTGACGCCCCTACAATGTTTAATCTAAACTGTTTGTCTGTACTGAAATTTACAATAACCACACAAACTCCCTGATCGACCGCAAAACCGAAAAGTTTTCTCTAACTAACACGGATTGGCACAGGCAGCTTGCCTGCGCGAGCAAGCGTGACGCTTGACCCATGCCGTGTTGGTTTTTATCTGACTTTTTACCAAAGTGCGCGAGCCGTAAGTCAGATGTAATAATGGCTCCCCTGTGTAAGGGGAGCTGGATGCGAACGAAGCGAGCAGACTGAGGGATTGTTGTTTAATTATTTCGATAGCTTAATACATTTAATCCCTGTATTTTACAATCCCTTCGTCAAAACCCGGGGTTTTCCCACTTCATTTTACACAGGGGAGGGCATTATTTTATCCGGCATTATGAATATCGTTTTTTTTAAAACCGTAAATATAATATTTTTCAAAAATTCCTCTTGACATGGGCGTTGCAGCGTGATATAATCGGTGTGAAGTTAGTGAGAGCTAACTTTAGCATTTACTATCAGCCGTGCAAAACGGCAAATTTTTTAGCGTTCAGGTTAGCGTTAGCTAACGAAATTGGGGATGATTTTATGATGCCGCTCAGTGTATTGGGTGACGGAAACGAAGGAATAATCAAAAAAATCGGCGGTCTGCCGGATGTAAAAAAGCACCTTAACGACCTTGGTTTTGTCGTTGGAGACGCAGTCACGGTGATAACGGAGCAAGGCGGCAACATCATCGTCAAGGTCAAGGATACGCGTATTGCCATAAGCAAAGAAATGGCTTCGAAAATTTATGTTTAAAATAATTTATCTTTTATTGTAAGGAGGGTGCAGGGATGACATTGAGAGATGTAAAAATCGGCGACACTTGCGTTGTCAAGCGTATTCACGGCGAGGGCGCTCTTAAGCGCAGGATCATGGATATGGGCATTACAAAGGGTGTTTCCATTTATGTGCGTAAAGTCGCTCCTCTCGGAGATCCGGTCGAGGTCACCGTCAGAGGATATGAGCTTTCGCTGCGTAAAGGCGATGCCGAGCTTATTGAAGTAGAGTAAAAATTTTTATCATGAAGGTTAGCTAAAGCTAACAAAGAAAGGAAAGATTTATGAGTATTCGTATTGCGCTTGCAGGTAACCCAAACGCCGGTAAAACGACCTTGTTCAATGCGCTGACAGGCTCCAACCAGTTTGTCGGAAACTGGCCGGGCGTTACGGTTGAAAAGAAAGAAGGCAAACTCAAAAAGAACAGCGATGTTACAATAACCGACCTTCCCGGTATTTATTCGCTTTCACCCTATACTATTGAGGAAGTCGTCGCCAGGGATTATCTTATCGACCAGAATCCCGAAGCGATCATCAACATCGTAGACGGCACAAACCTTGAAAGAAACCTCTATCTCACGACTCAGATCGTTGAGATTGGCATACCTGTTGTGGTTGCCATCAACATGATGGATGTCGTCAGGAAAAACGGCGACAAAATCAACATTGACGAGCTTTCACGCCAGCTTGCCTGCCCGGTAGTTGAAATTTCCGCGCTCAAGGGCACAGGAATTGACGAGCTTGTCGAAAAAGCAATAGCCGCTGCAAACGGCAAACCTCCCGTTCCGCAGCACTCCTTCTCAGGTGTGGTTGAACACGCTTTGGCTCATATCGAAGAAGCTGTTGTCCACGATATGCCTCTTCAGCAGCAGAGATGGTATGCGATCAAAATATTCGAAGGCGACGAAAAAGTCATCGAAAAGCTTAACATCCCCGAAGATGTTAAGAAACATATTCAGTTTGATATTGAATCGGCTCAGAACGAGCTTGACGACGACGCTGAATCTATCATCACGAATGAAAGATATATTTACATTTCTTCTATTATCAAGTCCTGCTATAAAAAAGCAAACCGCGGAAAGCTTTCGACAAGCGACAAGATCGACAAGGTCGTCACAAACCGTTTCCTCGGTCTTCCGATTTTTGCGATAATTATGTTCGTTGTGTATTATGTTTCGATCACAACTGTCGGCGCATGGTTGACGGACTGGACAAATGACGGACTTTTCGGAGACGGCTGGTTTGCAACAGGCTCCTATCAGGCGGCTTACGATGATGATATGGATGCTTATGCGGACGAATATCTTTTCTCAAACGCAGATTTCCGGGCTACCCTTGACGCTGCTGTCAAAGCCGGCGCTATCGGCGCCGAAGATGTTGCTCAAGCTGTTGAAGACGGAAGCTGGGGCGACTTTGATGAACAGTACGGCTCATACGGCGATTCGCTTGCAAACGACGGATATGATCTGAGCGAATATGTTGACGCAGCCATGGGCAACGAGGACGAGGAAATCGAGCCTGCAGGAGAAGTGCCGGATCCGACGGAATACAAAGGCTGGATCGACGGTATCCCTGTTCATGTCGGCAATCTTCTTGAAAAAATGCACGCAAATGAATTTGTCTCAGGACTTATTCTTGACGGTATCGTAGGCGGCGTCGGCGCAGTTTTGGGATTTGTTCCCCAGATGCTCGTTTTGTTCATCTTCCTTGCTTTCCTTGAAAGCTGCGGATATATGGCAAGAATTGCGTTTATCATGGACAGACTTTTCAGAAAGTTCGGTCTTTCCGGCAAGAGCTTTATCCCTGTGCTCATCGGTACAGGCTGCGGCGTTCCCGGCATAATGGCGTCTCGTACAATTGAAAACGAACGCGACAGACGAATGACGATC
>JAFSTS010000074.1 GCA_017445685.1 Clostridia bacterium
AACGCCAATCAGTTCACTTAACCAATATATCGGCAAGATAAGCGGCAAAAGAAATAGCGCTCCAACAGGAGGAACGGTCGCT
Organism: Clostridia bacterium; assembly: GCA_017445685.1. The sequence continues at coordinate 83 of JAFSTS010000074.1, forward strand.
AACAGCGTAGCAGGAAGCATAAAAAGCGAAACTAACAGCGTAGCAGGAAGCATAAAAAGCGAAACTATTTGACGGAAGTTGTTGAGCAAGCTTTGCGAAAGCTCAGAGTTCCAATGCGCGTACAGCGTTCTGTCAATAAGAGTTGAATAATCGCTGTTTACCTTTTCTCCACCTTCCCTTTCAGTATACCAGCCGAGAAAGACATATCCGTCTCTTACAGGTGTAGGAAGTTCTCCGACCGGTGCAAAAGCTTCAACGGATATCGTCGTTTCATCCACAATTCCGCCGTTAGGGTCTAATGTGATCGTGTAAATCAGGGGCTCCGATTCTTCTGCAATATCTTCTTCATTTCTCTCGATTTTCTCAAGCGAAGCAACTGACGAATAATCCGACGCTCCTGCCGGAAGTGAAATACTCAGCTTGCTCCATGGGACGATTCCGCTCACCATCACCAAGGCAATAACAAGCGAAACAGCGGACAAAAATTTTTTCTTCATAAGCTTCCTCCTCTTCACTATCTGCCGTTTTGTTCGTAAAACGGTTTTATATTGTTAAATAAACTATAACAGATAAATTTTTTATTTACAAGTGGTGTGGGACAGAAGACGGGTATTTGGGGACAGAAGACGGAATATATTAACGAAAACAAAAACCCACGCGGCAATTTTTCGGGTTAAAAAAGCCGCAGCGGGTTTAATTTTTCATGTCAAAAATGAGTCAAACTGCAGTCCGGTAAATCTATCTGCGAAACAATTTAGCACGACCGCAGGTCTTATTTAGCTCACCATAAATAGAATCAGCAAAAAGGGTCAAACATTCTGTTTTCTGATTTTTATATGAACCTCGCGAAGCTGCTGTTCGGTGACATCTCCGGGTGCGTTCAAAAGAAGATCCTGCGCGTTGGAATTCATAGGGAAAGCGATGACTTCTCTGATGCTTTCCGTTTCAGTCAGGAGCATAACGATCCTGTCAAGTCCGGGAGCCATACCTGCATGGGGCGGAGCGCCGTAGTGGAAAGCGTCGTAAAGGGCGGAGAATTTCTTTTTAACATCTTCTTCCGAGTATCCGGCTATTTCGAAAGCTTTGATCATCACTTCGGGTATATGGTTTCTCACAGCGCCGGAGGAAAGCTCGCTGCCGTTGCAGACGATATCGTACTGGTAGGCAAGAATGTCAAGCGGATCCATATTTTCAAGCGCGTCCATTTCGCCCTGCGGCATTGAGAACGGATTGTGTGTAAATTCGATCTTGCCGGATTCTTCACCGATTCCGTACATGGGGAAGTCGACTATGAAGCAAAGCTCGTACTTGCTCTTGTCGATAAGATCGAGCCTTTCGCCCAGAGCTGTTCTGATCTCACCTGCAAACTTGTCGGTGTTTTTGGGAGTGTCGGAGATGAAGAAAAGAGTGTCAAATTCTTTGAGCGAGAGCATTGTTTTAAGCTCTTCGATCTTTTCGTCGCTGAGGAACTTGACGATGGGTCCCTTCAAAGCCATTTCTTCAAGCACGGAAATGTAGCCGAGACCTTTCATGCCGACTTCGTCGGTTGCAAATTTGAGCATTTTTTCAAACCATGATTTCGACATCTTCGCAGCGCCGGGAGCTACGATACCCCTGACCTGTCTGCCCTTGAACGGAGCAAAGTCAACATCGCTGAAAAATTCGGTCAGATCGCTGATGATGAGCGGATTGCGAAGGTCGGGCTTGTCGGTGCCGTATTTGAGCATACTCTCCTTGTAGGGGATTCTTCTGAACGGAGGCTTGGAAACTTCCTTGTCGGAAAAGGTCGAGAATACATCGTACAAAACCTCTTCCGCCACTGCAAAAACATCCTCCTGCGTTGCAAAAGCCATCTCAAAGTCGAGCTGGTAAAATTCGCCGGGAGAACGGTCGGCTCTTGCGTCTTCGTCGCGGAAGCATGGAGCTATCTGAAAATATTTGTCAAAGCCCGACACCATCAGAAGCTGCTTGAACTGCTGAGGAGCCTGGGGAAGAGCATAGAATTTGCCGTGAAATTTACGGCTGGGAACAAGGTAGTCTCTTGCGCCTTCGGGGGAAGAAGCGGTGAGGATTGGAGTCTGTATCTCAAGAAATCCCATGTCTTCCATCTTTCTTCTCAGATGACTTGTGATCTTTGAACGCAAAACGATATTATCGTGTACCTTCGGATTTCTCAGGTCGAGAAAACGGTATTTGAGCCTGACATCTTCTCTTGTCAGGTGTGACGACTGAATTTCAAACGGGATCTGATTGAGCGCTTTGCTCAGAAGCTCGAATTTTTCAACGACGACTTCAACTTCACCTGTCGAAATTTTAGGGTTGAAAGTCTCCTCGTCTCTGAGTGTGACTTCGCCTTCAACGCTGATGACGCTTTCTTTCGTTACGCCTTCAAGCACGCTTTCGTCGTGGATAACGAGCTGCGTTACGCCGTACTGGTCGCGCAGGTCGACGAAGATAATGCCGCCGTGATCTCTGATTGTATCGACCCAGCCGGCAAGTCTGACAGTCTGAGAGATGTTCTCTTTAGTCAGAGAGCCGCAGTCGATGTTTCTGTAGCAGTTTCCCATAATAAACCTCCAAAATAAAAATAGCCCCTCAGAAAAATCTGAGGGACGAGAAATTTCCCGCGGTGCCACCCACATTAACGCCTAAAGGCGTTCACTTTAAAAAGGCAGTGCATATTTGAAAGTGTTGCCGCTAACCTCTGCTTTTGACTGCGCTTTCAGCCGCGGCGCAGCTTCTCTTTCCAAAAGCTCCTGAAGAATCGGGTCTTTCGCACTGTATTACATTATATCAGCGCAGAAAAAATTTGTCAACGATTAATTTTCTTTGCTTTCTT